>CAZWWS010000004.1:0-24139 GCA_964637445.1 uncultured Muribaculum sp. | reverse complement strand
TCACCGGAAAGCAAAAGCTCGTCGATACAGCCGGTCGCGTAGACAAGTTCATGAGCCGTTATGGCAATCGCAAGAAGAAATAATTTCATCTATTTCAAGATATAAAAAAGTCCGAGCAAAAACTCGGGCTTTTTTATTACCATTATTAAATGTTACTATACCATGAACGAGAAATTCACGTTTGAAGCAAAAAGAGACTGTCTAAAACTTTGTTTGACAGCCTCTTTTTAGGATCTAACGATTGCGATTTTTAGCGACCGCTATTGGTGATTTTGTTGCGGAGATATTCGTTGTAGTCGTCGTTGGCAAGGAGATCTTCGATTGTGAGGTGCATGCGATAACGCCAGTAGTGACGAGAGTTAGCAGGCACGTTAATCTGTTCTTCTTGCGGATTTTCTCTACGAATTCGTCCATTGATAGATAGCCAATCTTGAAGAGGTAAGATCACGAGCATCGATGGCGATTTGAGATGCAAATCTACAATCTTGTCGCAAATCCAAGGCTCAGCAAAGAATGGTGCACCACCACCCTCTTGGAGCATATTGTTGTAGAAATGCTGAGATTTGTCGTGATCTTCTTCCCACCATTGACGTATGCCACCCATATCGTGAGTAGAAGTAGTGCAAACCGATAGATACGGATAGCTCCATGTGTTACCAAATTCAGCCTTGGGATCCTTAGGCATACGCTGAATTTCAAGCGAAAGAATCTGCAATTGTGAAATTACAGCCGGAACGCAGTCGGGAATCATACCCAGGTCTTCTGCACACACAAGCATATCTGTTGCATCAATTAACGGAGGTAACTTCCACATTGCTTTTCCATACCAGAAATCATTGTGACGATGGTAGTAGAAGTCGTTGTATAGGCGATTGTAACACCATTTCTCATAATCGGTCAACGAACGATATATATAGGTAAAATGTGCTGAGATACGCGGATGATACTTGCCTTTTTCGTAGGGGTCTTCCACGAATAGTACATCATCTATCAAGCCAAGTAATGCATTGCACAACTTGTCGTTCTTGTCATTTTTTTCTTGCGTTGCAAAATATTCAACAACTTGACGCTGAGTGCGATATTCAGGCAACAATTTATATCTGCCGTAACCAACCGGCTCAAGGAATCGAGAGCGAGCTTCATCAGTGTATTCGCCAAAGAAATCTCCGAGGAAATAATCCATGATATATGGAGTGGTCTGCAAGTCGACATCAATCCAGAAATCGTAGTTGTATTTCAACTCGTCGGCAGAGAATGGGAGCGCAGGATTGAACGTACCCAACAAGCCATGCACAGCATCCATCGGTATTTGCCAAATACGGAAGAATCCGAGAACGTGGTCAATACGATATGCGTCAAAATATTCAGCCATCTTGCTGAAACGAGCTTTCCACCAAGCAAAGCCGTCTTTATTCATTTCCTCCCAATTATAAGTCGGGAAGCCCCAATTCTGTCCTAACACAGAGAAATCGTCGGGTGGTGCACCGGCTTGGCAATCCATATTAAACAAACGTGGAGAGATCCAAGCGTCGACACTTGTACGAGAAATGCCAATAGGTATATCACCTTTTATTAATACACCATGTTCATGTGCATAATTGCGAACTTCTCGAAGTTGTTTATCAAGATGGTATTGTTGGTAATATACAAAGTTTATTTCATCTTGGTGCGCTTTGACAAACTTCGTTACGGCTTTTTCGTCATAAACAGCATATTCACCCCAATTAGAGAAATCGGGAGTAGAGTTCATATCGCGGAGCACACAGAAAGCAGCATAAGGAGTAAGCCATTCGGCATTTTTAGCAACAAACGACTTAAAGTCATCGCTATTGATTGTTTCAGCCCCTTGCTGAGCAAAGATCTCACGAGTAAATGCAATCTTACCTTGATTTACACGCTCGTAGTCAATTTCTTTGAGTGCGTTAAGCTCTTTGCCGAGATTGTCATAATAAGCCTGACGCTCCGGGTCTGCGAGAGTGCCGAGAGCCTGAAGACGCAGATACATCGGATGGAGAGCAAATGTAGAATTTGCATTATATGGATATGAATCAGTCCATGTATGAGTCATTGTTGTGTCATTGATAGGCAAAATCTGCAATGCCTTTTGACCGGTCTTCGAAGCCCAATCGACCATTTTGAAAAGGTCATAGAAATCACCAACACCGAAGTCGTCATTGCTGCGCACTGAAAACACCGGAATAGCAACACCGGCACCTTTCCAAGGAGTCAATGGGTTGATAAACCGCATTCCGGAAACAACGACAATGGCACTTTTCTGCGACGGAATAATATCGAAATATCTGTTATCCCCACCTTCCCATGCTACAACATCAAGTGTGTCTCGCTTCAGAATCACAAACTTGTAATAGAATGGGATTTGCAATGCCTTTGTTTCAAGATTTACGCTCCATTCAGGAAAGTTTGCATCGTTCATAACAACAGCCTTCGATGCATCCCAATTGCCAAGCAAATCATTATCGCCACAAATAGCCACAACCTCATCAGGTTGCACCATTGGAGCCGATACTCGAATATTTACGATACCACTTTTGGGTGTAAGCAATTTGTCGCGAGATGCACGATAGAGAATACAATCGGTGAAAGCCGAAGAGTAATAGGGCTTATCGAGCGGTTGATCTTGCCATCGGTCATAAATCTCATAGGTTTTAGCTGTGCTACGCGCACGCACAAAAGAATGAGGTTTACCCCACTCATGCTTTGTGTAGCCATTTTCGTGCTTAACGATGTAGCCATAAGCAAAATCGGGTGTTTTGTCGTCAACTTCTATCGTGATCGACCACGACTCGGTTCCATCAAGTTCGAGCTTAAGAGCCTTGGATTCATCTCCTCCGCCCAATTCAGGAATTGCTCCGAAGATATATACCGATTCGCCCCAATTTGTACGATAATCAATATTAAATGATAACTTCATAATGGAGGTTAAATATAATGGGTTTGAAATTTTAAGCTAAAAGTACAAATAATTTAGCAATAAACGGTCAATTCGATGAGAAAAATTTCAGAATCGACCGTTTATTTCACGATTTATAGCTTTTATATGCAATTATCCACACTTTGAGGTGCCACAAGAGGTACATATCAAGCATCCTTCTTGATATATCAAGGTCTCCTGCCCACAATTAGGGCATCGCTGCCCGTTGGCTTTTGTCCCATTGGGAAGATATTTTTTCAAAGCACGTTCGACACCCATTTTCCAAGTATTGATTGATTGGCTATCAAGTTCCAAACCTCCTACGAGTTTCAACACTTGATCAATAGGCATGCCATATCGTAGCACACCGGAAATTAATTTAGCATAATTCCAATATTCAGGATTAAACTTGTCTGACAATCCTTCAATCGTAGTTTTATATCCTCGCTTATTGATAAATTGGAAGTCGTAACGCTTATTTCCTTTCTCATCGATGGCTTTGATAATCTTACCATGAGTGACCGACTTCGGACAGAATATACCATCATCATCATCGGCGAGACCGGTGAAGATCTCATACGGACGGCCATCAATCAAACCGACAAATGCTATCCATTTTTCTTTATTATTTTGAAAACGGACTACGTCGGCTTCAAGCTCTATCGGGCGCTTTGCCACATGCGGAGCTATAGCTTCGGGCTCTTCTTTTTTCTTTTCAAGAGCGACAAGTACTCCGGCGCGCGAACCATCACGATACACAGTACAGCCTTTGCACCCAGAGCGCCATGCTTCAACATAAAGTTGACCGACAAGTTCCTCAGTCACATCCGAAGGGAGATTTATAGTTACAGATATTGAATGGTCGACCCATTTTTGTACTCGACCTTGCATCTTTACCTTTTCGAGCCAATCAACATCATTGGATGTCGCTTTATAATAAGGAGAGCGAGCCACAAGCTCATCAAGTTCCTCTTGGGTATAATCATTCTTGACTTCAATACCATTAATCTTCATCCAATCAACAAACTTTGGATGATATACGACATATTCTTCAAAAGCATCACCACTTTCATCAACAAAATCCACTCTAACATCAGTGTCATTTGGATTTACCTTGCGACGGCGTTTGTATACCGGCATAAACACCGGTTCAATACCGGAGGTGGTGCGAGTCATAAGACTCGTGGTTCCGGTAGGAGCAATAGTCAAACAAGCAATATTGCGACGCCCATATTTCAGCATCTCTTGATATAAATCAGGAGCGGCTTCGCGTAGTCTATTTATATACGGATTGTTCTTTTCTCTTTCAGCATCAAATATTTCAAATGCGCCTCTCTCTTTCGCAAGATTTACCGAAGAACCATAAGCTGCAACAGCAAGAGTTTTATGCACTTCAACCGAAAAATCAGTAGCCTCTTTTGTTCCATAGCGTAAGCCCAAAGCAGCAAGCATATCACCTTCAGCCGTCGTACCAACGCCGGTACGGCGTCCTTTCAGCGTTTTGGTTCTTATCTTTTGCCACAAATTGCGTTCTGTCTCTTTCACTTCGTCGGTTTCAGGATCGGAATCCACCTTTTGAAGAATCAAATCGATCTTCTCCATCTCAAGGTCGATAATATCATCCATGATACGCTGTGCTATAGCGACATGCTGCTTGAACAAATCAAAGTCAAACTGCGCTTCGGACGTAAATGGATTTTTTACATACGAATACAAATTAATTGCGAGCAAACGGCAGCTATCATAAGGGCACAATGGAATTTCTCCGCAGGGGTTGGTTGAAATAGTGCGGAAGCCTAAATCTGCATAACAATCAGGCACCGACTCACGAGTTATGGTATCCCAAAAGAGGACTCCCGGTTCGGCAGATTTCCAAGCATTATGTACAATTTTTGCCCAAATAGCCGAAGCATCAACTTCCTTTTTAATTAATGGATTCTCATCCATCGTAGGATATTGCTGAATGTAAGGTGTGTGATCTATCGCAGCTTGCATAAAAGCATCGTCTATACGAACAGACACATTCGCACCGGTCACTTTTCCTTCTGTCATTTTAGCATCTATGAATGCTTCTGAATCGGGATGTTTTATACTTACACTTAGCATTAAAGCTCCACGACGACCATCTTGTGCGACCTCACGAGTAGAATTTGAATATCGCTCCATGAAAGGCACCAAACCGGTTGATGTAAGGGCGGAATTTTTCACAGGAGTCCCTTTCGGACGGATGTGAGTCAAATCATGCCCTACTCCACCACGGCGCTTCATCAATTGCACCTGTTCTTCATCAATTTTAATAACACCTCCGTAGGAATCGGGAGCGCCATCCAAACCAATAACAAAACAATTGCTAAGCGACCCGACTTGATGATTGTTTCCGATTCCGGACATCGGACTTCCTTGAGGAACTATGTACTTAAAATTTTTGAGGACATCAAAAATAGCCTCTTCACTCATCGGTGAAGAGTAATTACGCTCAATCCGAGCAATTTCCGATGCTATACGACGATGCATCTCATCTGGAGTCTTCTCGAAAATATTTCCAAACGAATCTTTTAGCGCGTATTTACTTACCCACACACGTGCAGCAAGCTCATCGCCACCAAAATATTCCAACGAGGCACCGTATGCCTCGTCGTAGGTGTACGTGTCAGTTTTCACGATAAAAATAATAAAGTTCTTAAACGTTAATTCTAATTTTTGATTGAAAAGTTAGCCTATTAGAATTATGTTGCAAATATTGCAAAAATTTCATTAGCTACCAAAAATTCAAACCACAATTTCGCATATTGTTAATAACTTTCCCAAAACTTTTCACTTTTCGACTGATTATTAACATTTTAGCATTTAAGCGCCAACAAGAAAGTTTTCCAAAACGAAATTTGGATATTCAAGATATTATGATTACTTTTGAAGAAACATTCAATTCCAAGACAATGACCAACTCAAACTATTTTCTTAATAGAAAGACCATACGTAAGTACTCAACTGAGATAATTTCAGACGAAATCCTAAATGAGATGCTCACAGAAGCATCACATGCTCCCACAACAGGCAATATGCAACTATATTCGGTCGTCGCCACGCGTTCGGAGGAGGGAAAAGCCGTTCTTGCGCCATTTCATTTCAATCAGCCATCAGTCAAATCCTGCAATATTTTACTAACATTTTGTGCCGATTTCAATCGGTTTGTCCAATGGTGCAAAATCAACAACGCAAATCCCGGATACAACAATTTTCAATCATTTATTACCGCAATAATTGATACCACTCTATTCGCCCAACAATTCTGCACAATTGCGGAAATGCGCGGCTATGGGTGTTGCTATCTCGGAACCACAACCTACAATGCACCCCAAATAGCAGAAGCGCTCAATCTGCCACAAATGGTAATTCCGATAACAACTCTTACCCTTGGCGTCCCCGACGAAGACGCTGTTTCGAGTGACCGATTACCCATAAGCGCCATTCTTCATCACGAAAAGTACCACGAATATACCGATATCAATATTCGGGAAATATATTCCGAAAAAGAGGCCAGAGATGACAGCAAAAAATTTATAGCTGAGAATGGAAAAGAAACATTAGCCCAAGTATTTACCGACATACGCTACACCAAAGCCAACAACGAATACTTCTCTCAACTTTACTACGATTTCATTACATCGCACGGATATCCGTTCCCGCGTTAAAACAATGATAGCTGAACAGCTTCGGTCGCTTTTACCATTATAGAATGTTGTTCTACCCATCCTTGCGAACTATTCCGCAGTTGAAGTGTAGCCATCCCTACACATCGACTTAGGAATCCACGCAATCTTTTCATTATTTCATTTAATGAAACCACGCCACTAATATCAATTGAAGCGATCTTACGGCCTCGTTGATAGATTGTTGCAAAAATAATGTCTGACTTACCTATTGTTTTCATACCGCCTTGTCTTTAAGTTATGAGACAAAGGTAGCACCGACCATGTGCAACATCAGAACACAGCCATCACAATAAAAACAAAGTTCGGTTTAATTTTATCCGAGCAGAGCAGATTCTATTTTAGTCACATCATCTTGCAATGCCCGCTCCATTGGCAGACGCTCATCAATATTCTTGCAAGCATACAACACCGTGGCATGAGTACGCGACAATCGAGTACCAATAGCAGTTAATGGCATTTTGGCATGCTTTTTAGCAAGATACATCACCATCTGTCGCGCATCCGAGATTTCTCGTTTTCTATTCTTTGTAAAAATCAAATCGGGATTAATATCGTAATGTGCGCTCACAGCAGATATTATCATTTCAAAATTGATTTGTTTACGAGAAATCTTTACTGCATTAGCAAGCACATTTCTCGCTAAGTCAAGAGTCACATCATGATTGAGGACCGTAGCATGCGCCATCAATGACACTACAATACCCTCAAGTTCACGAATACTATCTGTGACATTACTTGCTATATACTCTAATACATCAGCGGGAATCGACAACCCATCTTGAGCCGCCTTCTGCGTGAGAACATTCTTACGCAAGTCGTAGTCGGGGCGTTCAAGTTCAGCAGTCATACCCCACTTAAAACGTGACAGCAATCGCGCTTCCATACCTTCCATTTGCGATGGACGACAATCGCTCGACAGAATCAATTGCTTTTGATTCTGATGTAAATGGTTGAATATATGGAAGAATGTATTCTGAGTTCCCGGCTTTCCAATAAAATCTTGAATATCGTCGATAATCAACACATCGATACTCTGATAGAAATTAATGAAGTCGTTGATACGCTTCTTTGCTACAGCAGCAGTGTATTGACTCTCAAACAAACGCGCTGTAATATAAAGGACACGACTTTGCGGATTCTTTTCTTTGATACGAATACCAATTGCTTGAATCAAGTGAGTCTTACCCACACCTGTGGGGCCGAATACAAACAAAGGATTAAACGTCTTACACTTTGGATTGTCAGCAATAGCTTCACCTATAGATCGCGCAATTTTATTACTCAAGCTACCACAATAATTCTCAAATGTATAAATAGGATTGAGTTGAGAATCTATATCGGGAAGAGGAGCTTGCTGAAAAGGATTAGCCTGCGCAGCGTATGGATTTTGATTCACCACCGCCGGACTGGGATTTGATGTTCCCACCGTGACTCTCGATGTTGGATCATTTCCCACTTGATTATATCTATAGAAAAGCTTCACATTTTCGCCATATACTTTGCGCAATGTGAGTCCAAGCAGCTTAAAGAACTTTTCTTCAAACTGCTCTACAAAGAAAGGCGAAGGTACCGCCAAATACAACGCATCGTTTTCAAAACTCAGCGATGTAACCGGCTTGAACCAAGCGTCGTATTGCTCTGAGGGAAGATTGTCTCGGAAAATTTCCAAACAACTTTCCCACATTTGGATGTGAGTCATTTCCATTGATTTTATAATTCGTTAGGCTAAACTTTTCGATACAAAATTGGGACTTATTTTTTTCAAAAACAACTGCATTTTTTTTTGGATTTTATAATCAGCACACAACTATACTGAAAATCAACCATTTATAGCACCATTACACTCGCGCTTATTCTCCGCGTCAATTTCCACAATCAACATATTGTATATCAACACCTTATCCAATAAAATGTTTTACAACATAAATATATCTTGGGCTAATAATTTTGACAAATATGCCGAAATATCAACGTTTCTTACAAAAACATGACATTTCGGCAATTCTTTACTTATTTAGACTAATTCTAAATAAGAATCCAGGATTCTTTTCAGCCTATAAAAGTTTGATTGAGATATATCTTTTAGGATTTTTCTTTACATCAATCAACAATGAGTCCAAACTTCCGACTGCATTATTTAGATTATTGTATAATCCATCATCATTAAGCAATAATCCGAGAGAAGAGTCCTTATCTTGCAATTTAGCTGTCAAATCATTCACATTTTGAGTAATCGAATGGACATTTTGCATCGTCGAATCAATTGGCAAGTTTTTCAATTGTCCGGATAGGGCTGTAAGGTCATTTGATATCGTATTAAGATTGGCTGAAAGTTCATTTACATTATTGAGTGTTCCTGGAACTGAAGAGTTCATCATTACGGACAATTGAGCCGTGCTCTTTTCAAGATTGGCAGTGATAGCATTTAATCGCTGAACAGATTCAAGCAACGCAGGATCACCGATCAATGTATTGATTGATGTCATAATCGAATCCAACTTAGGCAAAATAGCCACAATCCCCGGCATAAGATCCTTACTTAGGTTATCTACCAACCCTCCGGCAGTAACCCCTTCAATAGTATCACCCACCTTGTAAAATTGCTTGCTATCGGTAAATTTCAATTCTACTACGGCAGTGCCTAACATATCCAATTTTATAGCAGCAGTCGATCCAGTTGGGATATTGACTTTTCTATCAAGACTCAATTCAACTTTTACATGCCCAGGATTGTCATACTCGTATTCAATTTCTCTTACAAGTCCAACTTGAAAGCCATTGAGAGTCACAGGCGAAGAAACAGTCAATCCGCTTACATCCGTATAGGACGCATAATAATAGTTAGCCGCCTTAAATACATTGATACCATTCAGATAATTAATTCCAAAAAACAGGGCTACACCAGCCACCAAAACCGAGAGTCCAATTATAAACTCTTTTGAAAACTTCTTTTTCATTATTTATTTTACTTGTTATTATTCATTTTTATTTAATACGTTTCCCATCTTCAAAAGTCACAATGAAAGCATCAGGAAACTTCTCTTTTACTTTTTGAAGTTCTATTGACGCATCATCCCAATCCGAATACGCTCCAACGGTGTATTTCACCAATCCTTGATCTCGATAACTTGATATCGGATACAATCCTTTGAATCGTTTCGAGCCTTTCTCTATTTCAGTTGTTGAAGTTAGAAATTGTATTTTATAGATTAACTTATCTCTTGTATCGCCATTTTGCAGTTGCTTATCTCGATCATCCTTACCCGACTCATTGTTACGAGCAGACACTGTGCTCTCTGTAACATTCGATGGAGTTTCGTCTTTTTCGTTATCAGGACGTCGTGTAGGTTTCTTTTTATCTTTTGACTCTTTTAATACCGGCTTCTTTCCTTTTTTCTCATCTTCTTTTTTAGAGTCATCAACGGCTATATTATTTTTTGAGTCAGACATTTTCAATGATGCTTGTGTTGCAGCCAACTGTCGGTCAAAACTTTCTTTATAATGCCTAAATGCATTGAATATTGATTTAGCTAACTTCGTCTGCCCTGATGCCGAACCCAAAAATTTAGCCGCATCGGGATTACATATAAAATCGAGTTCGACAAGCACTGCAGGCATACTCGTAGCAGCCAACACCCAAAATCCGGCTTGACGAACCCCTTTATCAATGCGACCGGCATTTTCCACCATTTGACTCTGAACCAACTGAGCAAAAGCGACACTTTGCTCCATGTGCATATTTTGGTTTAGTTCAAACATTATATAGCTTTCAGTCGAGTTCGGGTCAAAACCTTGATAAGTAGTAGTATAATCTTTTTCAAGTACCATCACCGAGTTTTCTCTCTGTGCAACAGCAAAATTCTCATCAGTTTTATGTAGACCTAATGTATATGTCGAAGCACCTGAAATCTTTTTACGATTACGATTTTTTTTATCAACCGAATTTGTGTGGATTGAGATAAACAAATCACCATGAGCCTTATTCGCTACATTGGCACGAGCTTGAAGAGAGAGAAAAGTATCGTCATCGCGAGTATATACGACCTTCACATGCTCCATCTGTTTCTTAATCATATCCCCCAATTTCAGAGCCACGCCAAGATTAATTATTTTCTCGCGAACGCCATTATCAATGGCGCCATGGTCATGACCTCCATGTCCGGCATCAATCACCACAACAAAATCTTTCGCCGATGCCATCAAAGAAATATTCAACAGCATCAACAACGCAAAGATTTTATATATGGATGTCTTTATAAAATTCATCATTGAGGGGCATAACCCATCTAAAATTACTGCAAATTTACGAAATAACCATTTAATGCGCTTCATAAATTTCTTTTTTTTGCCATAATCACTCCTTAAAGAGCCAAATTGAACAACAATTTATGCCATTAGAAGAATAAAATACTTTAATTTTGCACTTAATATAAATAGATATTCAATGAAATATTTACTCAGTATAATTTTATCGACCATACTATTTGGTTGCATAAACAGCAACTACCCTTCTCAAAAAGCGGCTATAGCTCGATTGGATCTTGCGATAGAGAACTATAATGCTATGCCAAAAGACCAACAATCGCTTATATGCGATAGTTTTTCAACCGCCATTAATGCACTCAAAATAGCATTAAACACCTCTGAACCCTCCGATTCATTATTGCTTCAACTTTCATTGTCGCAAGGTGTTAAGATTTTTACACCCGACATCCGAAACGTATTCAAATCTCTCGATTCTATCGAAAATATTATTGGAATAGCCAAGTACAATATGATGCACACAATACCTCAATTGCAGTTTCCTCAATTATATGGAATTGTATCCACATATAATCAATCAATAATTATGGTAGATTCCATAATGTTTATTGGGTTAAACCATTATTTAGGATGCGAATATCCCGGATATTCTAATTTTGAGAAGTATCAACGAGCAACAAAAACGCCAAAACATCTTCCATACGATGTAGTTGAAGCCATAATCCGGAACCAATTTCCTTACCAATCATCGTCTGACGAAACTACCATTAATCGGTTATTATACGAAGGTGCTGTCGCAGTAACAACAGCTAAAATCATTCCGGATGCAAGTATTCCCGAAACCTTAGGATACTCTTCCGACCAATTTCATTGGCTATCAGATAACGAATCGCAAATGTGGAAAGCACTCATTACCCGTCTGCTGCTATATTCTTCTGATCCCATTGTTGCAGAAAGACTTATCCGCCCCTCCCCAGCTACGACGATACTACATCCAGAAGCCCCCGGTCGAGCCGGACGATATATTGGTGTAAGCATAGTGGAATCATACCTTTCGAAATATCCCAATACAGACTTTTCGTTTTTACTTTCATCGGATTTTTATAACGCTCCATCCACGTTGGTTAATTCCGGATACAATCCGTAATTCAAAAATAAAAATTCAATATATTTTTATCATTATTCAAAGAGTTTAATTAATTTTGCCGATTATATAGGATTTATAACGTTATTTTATGGAAAATAGACCCCAAAAACTATATGGATTGATTGGATATCCGCTCATCCATTCATTTTCACAAAACTACTTCAATCAAAAATTTGAAGCAGAAAATATTGATGCCAAATATGTAAATTTTGAAATACCCGACATCGGTGATTTCATGGAAGTGATAAGTGAGAATCCCAATCTATGCGGACTTAACGTGACAATTCCTTATAAGGAACAAGTTATACCATATTTGAACGAGATAGACGAAGATGCCGCCAAAATCGGTGCTGTTAATGTTGTAAAGATCATCCGAGGAAAAAATAATCAAATCAAATTTAAGGGATATAACTCTGATATTATCGGTTTTTGCGACTCTCTGCGTCCTATGCTAAAATCTTGCCATACGCGCGCATTGGTTTTAGGAACCGGTGGAGCGGCAAAAGCAGTGACCCGAGGTCTTGAAAATATTGGAATAAAGCCTACTTACGTTTCACGAACAAAACGAGACGGATTGCTTTCGTATTCAGAATTGACGCCGGAGATTATGGCAACACATAAAGTAATCGTCAATGCAACTCCATTAGGTATGTATCCCCACACAGAGGAATGTCCGGACATCCCATACGATTGCTTAACATCGGATCACCTTTGTTATGACTTGCTGTATAATCCGGATGTGACACTTTTCATGAAGCGAGCAAGCGAACATGGAGCAGAGGTCAAGAATGGCCTTGAGATGCTTTTGTTGCAAGCATTTGCGGCTTGGAATATTTGGAACGAAAAGTAATCGCATTGCTGCAATGAAATCATTTTCGCGATACATTTATATCACTCTTATTATTTTAATATTGATTCCATGGGAAACAATATGTGGTGTCAATATATTCACTCCGGCAGTTGCCCTCTTTATCGGATTGGCATTTGCTTTAATCTGTGAATGTCCATATCCTAAATTTAACAAGAAAGGCTCAAAATATTTACTTCAAGCCTCTGTGGTAGGATTAGGATTTGGCATGAATTTGTCAGAATCATTACGCTCCGGTTCGGAAGGAATGGCCTTTACCATCGCATCGGTAATTAGCGTCATGGCACTCGGAGTTATGTTTGGCTATTTTCTACATATCAATCGCAAAACTTCTTATCTGATTTCGTCAGGGACAGCTATATGTGGCGGTAGCGCTATTGCAGCTGTCGGACCGGTAATTAATGCCAACGAAAAAGAGATGGCTGTATCGCTTGGGGTTATATTTATTCTTAATGCAATCGCATTGTTTATTTTTCCTCCAATCGGTCATTTCATAGATATGTCCGAGACTCAATTTGGTACATGGGCTGCTATCGCTATACACGACACTTCGTCGGTAGTAGGTGCTGGAGAGGCCTATGGTCCGGACGCATTGCGCATCGCAACACTGATAAAGCTAACACGAGCATTATGGATTATTCCACTGGCACTTATAACCATGCTGATATATCGTGATAATAAGTCAAAGATAAATATCCCATGGTTTATCTTTATGTTTATCGGAGCAATGGTACTAAATTCGTATTGCAATTTACCGGAATACCTAACCACATCTCTTGTTTGGCTTGCCAAGAAAGGCCTTGTATTAACCCTGTTTTTTATCGGTGCAAGCCTTTCAATCAAAGCAATTAAGTCGGTAGGCATACGTCCACTTATATTAGCAATCTTATTATGGGTGGTAATTGGTGTAGGCAGCCTATTTGTGGTATTTACAACAATTGAATAGATTTTTGCAAAGTGCGCGCACCTCTCTCCCACACCCCCCTTTTGCCAATTCTCCTATCTTTTATTATCGGAATATTGGTAACGCAACTTGATATACCAATACTTTGGAGTTTCGCTCCAATTATTATCGGAATATTTCTATATTTAAGCAAACGCCCCTTCTTAGCAATTATATTATTGGTATTTTCTCTTGGCATTGTTGATGCAGACATAAACAAAGCAGATAATCAAAATATACCATCACAACAATTATATTATCAAGCTGAAGTGATTAACGCCAATGAGAAAGAATCGTCAACAGCATTAATCGTTTCAATTACCAATATTGGCATATCACCGGATAGCACCGCAAAATGTCGACCGATTAAATGCTTATTATCCATTCCGGCCACATCGCTTGACATCTATCCAAATGATATAATTTCATTTATCACCACATTAGAAGCACCGCACAATGACATATCGCCTGACGCTTTTGATTATGCCAACTATCTATACAACAATGGTATCTCAGCAACAACGTTGGTAGCCCCTGAAGACATATCGGTAATTGGTCATCGACACTCTATTTTCGGGGAAATTCGGCAATTTAGTTACGATATAACGTCATTAATCCATAATAGCAATCTCGATGAACAAACCGCTTATTTCCTTAATGCCACAATAGTAGGTGATGCCTCCGCAATCACTCAAGAGCAACGACTTGAATACTCATCAGCCGGAATAGCTCACATCTTGGCTCTTAGCGGTCTGCATGTGGGTATTATTATCATCGTCATCAATATCCTTTTAGCACCGCTATATTTCACTCGAAAGCGTAAAATTTGCTACATTATTACTATAGTGTTATTGTGGTTGTATGCAATCCTGACCGGGATGTCTCCATCAGTAACACGAGCTGTAATTATGGCTACGTTGTATCTTGGTTCAATCATATTGCAACGGCATCATAGTTCGCTCAATGCGTTATGTTTTGCCGCTTTAGCAATTTTGGTAGTTTCTCCTTTTGAAATTTTCGATGTAGGATTTCAATTGTCGTTCATTGCCGTAGCAACAATATTATTATTTACAAATAAGTTCAATCCAATAAACCCACGCCGACGCATTTTATACAATATCACAGGAATGCTTGTTGTTTCAGTAGCAGCCATGCTCGGCACAGGTATTGTTGCGGCTTATTATTTTCATAATTTCCCTATATATTTCCTCGTTGGGAATGTAGCAGCATCGCTCTTTCTACCTCCTCTGATTGGTGGAGGTATTTTTCTTATAATCTTACAATCATTAAATGTACCTACCAATTGGTTGTGCAGTTTGCTTGATTGGCTATATAGTTTATTGAATTTTGTCACCAATACCGTCAATTCATTACCGGGGGCATCTATTAACAATATTTATTTCCCCTCATGGGTGATGTGGCCTTACTTTATCGCCATATTATCACTCCTTGTTGCATTGCATAAACGTAGAGCCGTATATACATTTGCGTCAATCACCATGCTTATTTTCTGTATCGTATTATCTTGGTTAATGAAACCGATTTACCCTACAACAGAATTTTTCATTCCGCAAGACACCTATTTTACAAACATCATATATCGAGATAGCACTTCGGCATACCTCATCACAACAGCACCTCATCAAGATGCAAATGCGATGCTCACGCGATGCCAATTCCGACATCAAGACTTCTTTGGAAAACGAGAGTGTGGCGAACTAAAATTATTGCCTGACACCATTGAATTGATACATCTAATCAGAGCCGGTAATAAACTCACAATCGGTAATACCAACATCTTTATAATCAAAAATAGCAACGACGTCTACCCCATTGATAAGCATTCAGACTATACGCTCATATGTCGTGGCTATCGTGGAAAGATCATTGATATTGTCGATGTAATTCCGAGCGATACAATTTTATTGAGCAATGATTTACATCCGCGCCGTCATGACCGGTATGTTGATGAGTGTATCAATCTAAAACAACCATATCGGTCACTCAAAACGCCAAAGGTGTTTCATATCACTCAACCATAACCCCGGAGGCTATCAGTTCGTGATAACCGCGTGAGAAATATGGATAGTCTAACTCATCGGGACGGATGACATCTCCATTCCACACCACAATATCCAAATCCATAGGAATTACACCGACCAATTTAGAAGCCGGAGTCCTTCCGCAGATTGTTTCATATTGCTTCAACAACTCTATGGTCTTTTCTAACGACATATTGCAATCGGCACGAAGTACCAAATTCAAATAATTTTCGTCACGACCATTTGCGGCCCGCGTTTCATATAAAGACGACATCTTTACATTGCTGAACTTTTCCTTAATCCATTTGACAGCATTTTCCATCTGCCATTGTCTATCGGAGCTATTACTTCCGACGCCTAAAACAAATCTATTCATTATCAAAATCTTTCATTGTTAATGCTATGCGACCACGGTCGTAGTCCACATCCATTACTTTAACTTTCACATGCTGATGCATTTTCACTACTTCCGATGGAGAAGAGATAAATCGATTACATAGTTGAGAGATATGTACTAAACCACTCTCCTTTATTCCAATGTCAACAAAAACGCCAAAAGCCGTGATATTATTAACGATTCCATTAAGTACCATATCGGGCTTTAAGTCCTTAATATCTCTAACTGACTCATCAAATTCAAATACTTTAGCAACGGAGCGAGGATCACGTCCCGGTTTTTCAAGTTCCTGCATAATATCGGTCAGAGTCGGCATTCCTATATCTTTGGTAACATAAGCTGATAAATCCACTTTTTCGCGCAATGATGTTTCTTTTACAAGCTCTTCAATAGAACAATCAATGTCGGAGGCTATTTGCTTTACTATATGATAGCTCTCCGGATGGACAGCTGTGTTGTCAAGAATATTTTCAGCCAATGGTATTCGCAAAAAGCCGGCACATTGCTGATAAGCTTTCTCTCCCATACGAGGGACGGCCATTAAGTCAGCACGTTTCTTAAAGTCGCCATGTTGCGCTCTATATTCTACGATATTTGATGCCAATTGAGGTCCGATTCCCGACACATACGACAATAATTCTCGCGATGCCGTATTAACATTGACACCGACAGCATTTACGCAACTTTCTACGGTATAAGTTAAAGCATTTTTTAACTTTATTTGGTCAACATCGTGCTGGTACTGTCCCACTCCTATTGATTTCGGATCAATCTTCACCAACTCTGCAAGTGGGTCGATTAATCTCCGCCCGATTGACACAGCACCTCTAACCGTCACATCTTTATCAGGAAATTCATCTCGTGCTATCTTTGAAGCGGAATACACCGAAGCTCCATTTTCATTTACCGAGAATACTTGTACCTTACGCGGATAATAGAGTGACGATAAGAATTTTTCTGTTTCACGGCCAGCTGTCCCATTGCCTACGGCTATTGCGTCTATCTTATATACTTCAACTAAATTGCACACTTTGCGAGCGGCTCCACGATAGTCGTTGTGAGGCGGACAAGGATATATCACTTCATTGTGCAACAGATTGCCCTGCGAGTCAAGACATACCACTTTGCATCCGGTACGATAACCGGGATCAATACCCATCACTCGCTTACGTCCTAACGGAGGAGCGAAAAGCAGTTGACGAACATTGTCGGCAAACATAGATATAGCATCGTCATCTGCTTTCTCTTTAGAAATGGCGGCAACTTCACTCTCTATTGATGGGCGTATAAGACGTTTATATCCATCTTTAACTGCACGCTCTATTAATGAAGCAGTAGCGGACGTAGCTGTTGCACGAACAAATAATCGCGACAATCGCTGCACGACTTCATCATCATCGATTGATATACTTATCTTTAGGAATCCTTCGTGCTCACCTCTACGCATAGCTAGCAATCGATGCGAACTACATAAACGAAGAGGCTGCGAAAAATCAAAATAATTTTGATAATTGGCTCCCTCGTGCTCCTTTCCTTTTACTACAACTGAAGAAATTACTGCATTACGATTATAGCGTGATCGTACTATCGAACGAGCTTTCTCGCTCTCACTTATCCACTCTGCTATAATATCAAGAGCTCCGTCGATAGCGGTAGAAGCATCTGTTACTTCAGATGATACAAATCGCTTTGCTTGCAACTCTACATCATTGGAATTTTGAGCCATGATTATTTTAGCCAAAGGCTCCAAGCCCTTTTCGCGAGCAATCATAGCACGTGTTCTTCGCTTGGGCTTATAGGGAAGAAAAATATCCTCAAGCTCTGACGCATCATTTGTGTCATGTATTTTTTGCGACAATTCAGTCGTCAATGCCCCTTGTTCTTTTATCGTAGTAATGATATAGTCTTTCCGCTTGGACAATTCGGTCAATCGTTCATACCGCTTACTAATATTCAATATGGCGACTTCATCGAGAGAACCGGTTGCTTCTTTACGATATCTGCTTATAAATGGTATCGTAGCACCTTCGTCAAGCAGTTTTATCGTTGCGACCACCTGCTTACGCAAAATATCCATCTCTTTTGCTATAATCGCTGCTATATCGTTAGCCATATATTTTATTTAGACTTTCTTAGAGTTATAATTGTAATTTCCGGAGTAGCTCCTATGCGAGCCGGAATAGCAACTGTACCAAGCCCTATATTTACATATAGTTTATGGCGGTTGTTTCGGTCTGTATAAAGTCCGCCCCAAGTGTTATATCGAAATGCCGCCGGCGACAATCTATATCCGCAAATATCAAGTTCTATCTGCATTGCATGAGTATGTCCGGATAGCGATAAATCTACATTTAGAGAATCATTATCCGCTATTTCTTGTGTCCAATGAGCGGGATTGTGTGTTAACAACACCTTAAAAACCTTATCAGAAATTTGAGGATAAGCCTTGCGCAGGTCGCCATATACCTTAAAGGGTGAATCGCCCACATTTTCCACTCCAATCAATGCTATTGAATCATTACCTTTATGAATATACTCTGTTTCATTAAGCAATAATCGCCACCCCATATCCTTCTGCAACGCATACATGAGTCGCATATTTTCAGCTTTATCTTCTTCTGTTTTCCAAGCGGAATAATCGCCATAATCATGATTCCCCAATATAGAGAACACTCCATCCGGAGCATTCAAGCGATTTAACGGAGCTACATAAGGAATCAATTCATCTGTTCGACGATTTACAATATCTCCGGTAAATGCAATCAAATCAACATCCTGCCGATTAATCACATCTACTATTTTTGAAACATAGGTAGTGTCATTGTATGAGCCGACATGAAAGTCGGAAAATTGCGCAATGCGATACCCGTCAAATGCTTCGGGAAGATTTTCAAATTCAATTGTTTGCTCGACTATTTGATATCGATAGCGATTGACCAGTCCCCACATAGTCTCTCCAAACAATCCGACTCCGAGACACCATCCAATAGCTACCGACTTATTCCATTCACGTGCTTTCCATATCTTCGGAACTTTACCAACAAGAATTGAAAGAGCGACTATTAGTTTCGAGAAATACAATGCAAAATATGAGTATAGTCCCCACATCATACACCTAAAAAGAGTATCATTGTTTACCCGCAACAAGACTACAAATATAACACATGCAATCAAGAGATATACCACTCCTGACACTCCGATGTGGACACGACAAGGTATCTTATATTTACACATACGCAGTCGACGATAGATAAGCCAATCTATTCCGACAGATATCAGAATCACGGCTATCATCATCAACAACGGCAGTCGCATAATCGTCAATACGTTTATTTACTTACCCCTTCGGCTCTCAACTTGTTTTTTAATGGATTGGCATACATCGTCAACATCATGTGTCGCATGTATTCCATATCGTCGGATGTAAGTTCAGGGACATCAACCTTTGTCAGTTGTTCCTCTATATATTTCTTAAATTCTTTGACCTCATCAGCCGTATAATGCTCAGCAAAGTCGCGACTATTAATCAGCAAATCGTGTGCAATATAATTAATAGGATAAATTTTATATCCACGATGAATCGAGTTATCAATTACCGCACAGGCTTTATGGAGAACCTCATTCTTGTCGGCATCAGTGGGCAAACCATCTAATTCGGGATTGATACATTTACCAATATTAAAATGTATGCGACCTTTGAATTGAAGCAAACCGGTTTCCATGCTGAAAAGGTCATCGCGTTGCGACTTCTTAAATTCAGGGTCGTTTCGGCGGAGAAGGAATTCACGAGCTTTCAGATAGTCATTCGGATCATATTCGTATGAAATCGATACAGGTACGAGATTTATTTCATCGAGACAGTGCACCGTATTTCCTCGCCCCCCAAGAGCCATCATCTTTATAAGACTCTCTTGAGTGACATCGTTGGAATCCTTTGCACGTCCTTCACGCTGCGCAATCCATACGGATTGATGCTTGTCGTTAATCGCATAATGTATATACCCCGACAATTGACGAGCGGCATCGAGCGCTTGCATCGAGCGCAAATTGCGCTTGACAATAAAGCTGTTATTTAGGAGAACCAAGTCACGAATCCAATCAAAAATAAGCAGATTGCTTCCGATTGCGATTTCAGTTGTATTCATTCCCTCTCGAAGCAAGCATAGATTTAGAAATGAAGCATCGAGCACAATGTCCCTATGATTGGATATATAAGTGAATGCTCCTTTGCCTTTCACATTTTCCAATCCGCTACAAGATATTCCGGAAGAAGTCTTCTTCGCAAGCATTTCCAAAAACGGCTGCATGATGCGCCGTTGAAAATCTGCTTTAGTCTCAATGGCACACAATTGCCCTACAAACGCAGGAAAATCCACATCGGGCATCACATATCGCACCGCATGCTCAAATCCGGGTTCCTTAACCAAATGAGCCATTTTCTCCTTGAACTCACTATCATCGTATGGAGATATATCTTCAAATTCTTCTTTGCTTCTCATTTCTATCGATACTCAAATAAGAAATTTCAATTCGTCAAAATTAATAATTTTAGTCGGCATATCAACTATCCAATCGCATTTCTTATAGAAATTTAAGTATTACTACTTTTTGAATAATCGCGCCAACGCTGTATCAACGCCGTCATATCTTCGGGTATCGGGCAAGAAAAAAACAGTTCTTCACCGGTGCCCGGATGCACAAAGCCCAATGTTCGGGCGTGGAGTGCTTGCCGAGGACAAGTAGCAAATCCATTGACTACAAACTGTCGATACTTTGCAAATGTGGTGCCTCTCAATATTTGATCACCACCATATCGAGCGTCATTAAACAATGGATGTCCGATATGTTTCATATGTACACGTATCTGATGTGTTCGCCCTGTTTCCAATCGGCATTTCACGACCGACACATAGCCCAACGGCTCTATCACTTCATAATGAGTTACAGCATGCTTGCCATAATCTCCATCGGGAAATACAGTCATCTGAAGACGATCTTTAAGACTACGCCCGATATTTCCTTCGATACGCCCCACGGCCGGGTCGGGTACGCCCCACACGACAGCCACATATTCTCGCTTAGTAGTTTTGTTGAAAAATTGCTTTCCGAGATGAGTTTTGGCATCGGGAGTCTTAGCTATTACAAGCAATCCGGAGGTATCTTTATCTATACGATGCACCAACCCCAACCGAGGGTCACTGACATCATAGTCGGGATTATCTCTGAAATGGTAAGCCAAGGCATTGACCAAAGTACCATGATAATTGCCATGTCCGGGATGCACGACCAATCCGGCAGGCTTATTTACCACGAGCAAATAGTCGTCCTCATACACAATATCAAGCGGTATATCTTCGGCTATAATCTCCAATTCGTACCGCGGACGATCCATCACGACCGTCACCACATCAAGAGGTTTTACACGATAGTTTGATTTTACCGCCTTTCCGTTGACCAAAATGCAACCGGCATCGGCAGCCTGCTGCACACGATTGCGCGACGACCTTTCCAATCGCGCGACGAGGAACTTATCTACACGCAACAACGTCTGTCCCTTGTCGGCCACAAATCTGAAATGCTCATATAGTTCATTCCCATCATCGTTACCGCCATCTATATCCAAAAGGTCGGCATCAAGCAATTCATCTTCATTCATAGCTCAACAATCAAGGCTAAAAGAAATCAAATCCACTCTCCTCGGTTTCAACCGCAACAGAATCGGCCAAATCCACATTTGCCATACCATCCCCAACCTCAAGGGTGACTGTGGCTGATACCGGAATGCGAGATCCATATCGCAAATCAACGCCATTAAATTTAGCGGCCAACACAAGATCTTTATATTCGGATGTCACATAATTAATTTTCACTTTTTTTATCCCTAATCCCTTAAGCGATGACTCTGCTTGACGCACAGAGACATCGGTCAATTTGGGAATTGACACCATCTTTGGCGCGAATGCATTGATCGTAAGATATATAGTGCGATTTGTTTTAACTTTTGAATGCATCTTTGGCGACTGCTCCAATACCACACCGGGCTTAGAGCCGACATCATACAGCGAGTCAGACAACTCACAAGAGAGACCGACGCCTTGGATTTTAGCCACTGCGTCCTCATAGGTCAAACCTCTCACATCGGGCACTTCCTTATAGACACCATGTTCTGTCCAACTATCTATCGCCGACAAGGCTACCCATATCAATATACACGAAGTCAGCACTATCAACACAAAGTGAAATAGTATCGGGTGCTTCTTCACAAATCCAATTAATCCAGATGTTTTATTCACGCTAATTTTTCAATTTGAATGCAAACATAGCTAAAATAATTCGAATTAACCCTCTATTTTCATAATTTTGTCGTTGATAAATAGATAAATCAGCGATTATCACGTTTTTTTAATCAAAAACGAGCGATAAATCGGGATTTATTGCTAACTTTGCATCTTGATTTATCATCAGAGACATATGCGCAAATATATAATATCAATATTAGTTGCCGCCGCTCTTACTTCTTGCGGAGAGTATCAGCGTGTGCAAAAAAGCACCGACTATGATTACAAATTTGAATACGCCAAGCGCGCATTTGAAGAGAAGAAGTTTGTCCAAGCAGCAACTATACTCACCGATTGTATCACCGTATTCAAGGGTTCAGACAAAGCCGAAGAGTCGCTATATCTTCTCGCTATGAGTCATTATGAAAATAAGGACTATCTGAATTCGGGTGCCTATTTCCGCACATACTACTCTCGCTACCCCAAAGGGAAATATGCAGAGTTGGCTCGCTTCTATTCCGGCTATGGCTACTATCTTGACTCTCCGGAGCCACAACTCGACCAAAGCGGTACGATAAAAGCCATCGAAGAGCTTCAATCTTTTCTCGACTATTTTCCCAAGAGCGACAAAGTCTCTATTGCTCAAAATGCAATATTTGAGCTTCAAGACAAGTTGACTTTGAAAGAGTTGCAGAGTGCACAGCTATATTACAACCTCGGCAACTATATGGGCAACAATTACGAGTCGGCTATAATCGTAGCTCGAAATGCCATCAAAGAATATCCATACTCAAAATATAAAGAAGAGCTCGAAATGCTCATCCTCAAAGCTCGCTATCAAGAGGCCAATCTGAGTGTGGAAGAAAAGAAAGTGGATCGCTTCCGCGATGTCATAGATGAATATTACTCATTTATCAACAACTACCCCGATGGCGAAAATCGGAAGGAAGCCGACAACATTCTACGCATCGCGCAGAAATATGTGAAAGAATAAAATAAAATAAACTACACAACATAAACATCTTATTAAGGAATATGGACTACAAAAAGACAAATGCCCCACTCAACACCGTAACTCGCGACATGATTGCTCTTTCGGCAGATACGGGCAACGTTTATGAAACCGTGTGCATCATCGCCAAGCGTGCAAATCAGATTGCAGGCGAAATGAAACGTGACCTCGAAACCAAGCTCAAAGAGTTTGCTTCGCTCAACGACAACCTTGAGGAAATCTCGGAAAATCGCGAGCAAATCGAAATATCTCGCTACTACGAAAAACTTCCGAAACCCACCCTCATTGCGACCCAAGAATATATCGAAGGTAAGATTTATCATCGCAATTTGGTGAAAGAAAAGCAAAATCTCGACTAATTTCGCAGAAATACGATATTTTGGCGCATAAGGGTTGGCTAATTCAGAAATAATGCTTAACTTTGTGCGCTAAAATTTTTTATTAACATCAAAATCTTGTAAGAATGCACTTGAATTCTGAACAAAAGCAAGAAATCTTTGAGAAATACGGTAAGGGCAAGACTGATACTGGCTCACCTGAAGCT
>CAZWWS010000003.1:0-73897 GCA_964637445.1 uncultured Muribaculum sp. | reverse complement strand
TATGAAACGATAAATAATCTATGCGATATATATTTTCAATCAGATGCATATCCCAACAAACAAAACAAGGTATACCTACAGATAAAATCCATAATCGACAATTTAGGATCCGATCCTAAGACTATATTAAAGTTAGAAGAATATGCCAATCGATATCTTAACAATATAATAATTAAATTCCGAAATGACTATCCAAATATTAAAGAGGCTGATATTCTATTATTTCTTTACTCTGCTATTGGATTCTCATCACGAGCAATAAGTTCGTTTCTTAACGAAAATATTGATGTAATATATAATCGAAAATCACGACTTAAAGCAAGAATTAAAGCCAGCTCTGCTACAGAAAAAGACATTTTCCTCAAACATCTTTCATAAACCCCTGTAATTCAACCCATTAACACATACTCGGCAATACCATACAACTAATCCCCTGATTTCCAATCCCTTACAACATGGTTAATCTTGATGATAGAAAATATTTTCTATCATCAAGATTAACTACTGATTTACAGACATTTGCATTTCAAATTGATAGACCACTTGTCATCCAAAAATTTTAATTTGTCGCATTCTAATACTTAAATTTGCAAAAACCAAAACATAAAATGCAATGAAAAAGTTATCTATTTTTTTCTTGTTGCTGTTTGCAACAATTACACTTCCCATTATTGCGGAAGATAAAGAAGAGCCATCAAACCATAGTCAATTACGAGCTGAGCCATCCAAAAAAGGGCCTCGCACTTCGGTCATAACGTCGTGGATTGATTGCTCATACATTGATGGATTACTATATTTCAATCCGTCGGAAGATATGGGCGATATGGATGTCGCAATCAGCAACAACTCTACAGGTGCAACCATGTATTATGTCGTAGACTCCGAGGAACTAACTATATCAGTCGTGCTTCCCAACGGCTCTTACTATGTAGGTTGCACATCACAACAAGGTATCTACTACGAAGGAACTCTAACAATTCAATAATTGTAACTTCTAATAAATTAGACAACCATATAAACGAGGAATCCGAAAATCGAGAAAAGAGTAGGAAATAATTGTCATATTAAAACTAACCAATATGGAATCGAATAAGATGCTACCTATTGCGGTAAACAAGCAAGAATTGCTGTCCGAAATGGAGTCACTCCTAATATTCGGAGGAGAAGGCGATGGAAATGGTCAAGAACCCATTGTAGGAAACAATGTTGCCATCGTTTGCAAGCCTAACACTTATTGCAACATTTCCTATTGTGCATTTTGCGCAAATTGCGTAGCAGGATGCGGAACAATACCCGGAGCAACCGGAGAGTCCGGAGATGTAGCGCCATAATTGATCAGAAACGCATTCCTTAATTACGAGTATGCGTCACGTGTTAAAAAACAAATAAATTAACACACAGCAGTAGGCTCAGCTATTAAAAAAGTTGTATATTTGTAGAAACAAAACCAATCCGATATGAAAACATCCTTTCTAATTTTTGTTACATTATTATTTGCGTATAGCCGATCTTGGGGAGTGGAGCGAGACTCGGTGGCTACGGATTCGATCACCAAGGCGTTGGGGGAAGTGGTGGTGACGGCTCAGACAGTGTCGCACCAAGGCAATCGAGATGCTTATGTGCTGACAAAGGATATGAAGCAGGGGCTAAAGTCGGCCGGAGAACTACTATCGCGCATACCCGACTTGCAATATAATCCGCTGTCGAAGGCGGTGAAATATATGGGTTCGTCGAATATTGTGATTCTAATGGACTCGGTGGAGAAGAGCGAGGAGTTTATAAAGAATCTATCACCCAACCGATTTGACCGCATCGATGTGGTGCACAATCCTACGGGCAAATACACGGGTTATGATGCCGTGATCAATTTCCACACTCGCCCCACCTACGAGGGCTACGACGGATATGCCGGCTCGCAAGTGATGTGGTATCCGATAAATCGCAAGCTCAACGATAGCGGCATAGGGAAAACCACCGGCTATGGGGGGTTATCGTACACTCGCGAAAAGTGGACCATCAACGTCGACGCCAGCTACCTCAGGCAGAACACCTACAGCATGGGGTATTACTCTAAATACTATATAGTCAACGACCGCACTGAGACCACACTCAAGCAAGACAGAAATCATCCGGGACAGAAATTTTCTGATGATCGGCTGTGGGGAGGAGTAGCCATCGACTATCAGATCAATAATAATCACTCACTGTCGGCCTCGTGGAGGATAAACTCCTATGACGCGCTGACCGATGTGAATCAGAAAATAGCCATCCGAGACATTCCGGCATCGATAGCCGACACTATCGACTATCGAAGTGCCAACAACACCAACAATAGTCTGTCGAACACCATCGGGCTATATTACCGCGGACGATTTGGAGCATGGCAACTAAACTCGTCGGCCACCTACACGATGTCGGGGTGGGACAAGTGCTATGATGTGGAGCGCTCCGACGGCTACAAGCTATCGGACTATCGCGATGTGTCGTCGCGGTATTTTTGGGGAGGTTTTGACTTGTTTCGCGGCTTTGCCAACCACCGCTGGCAAGTAAGCCTGTCGGAATATCTCGTGGCTCTCAACTATACTGAGGATTTGATTGGCAGCAATGCGAGATTGTCGGACAATTCGGTCATTCAAAACAACCTGTTGGCATCGGTGATGTTCAGCCCTACACGACAATTTTCGGCCGTGGTCAACGCCGGAGCCTACTACTACCGCAACAGCGAGGGGGGACGCCACGTAGAAAGCTGGTCGCCACGCATCGACATCAATATGTTTTGGCGGCCGTCCAACACAGTCACCGCCCGACTCAACTACTCGTTGCAGACCTCGATGCCGGGGCTAAGCCTCATCTCGTCGTATGGTCAGTTTACCGACTCGCTTGAATATCAGATAGGCAATCCGATTCTTAAAGCGTCGAAGAACCACATCGTATCGCTGTCGCTCACACTGCTTAACAGCCTCACATTCAAGGCAAACTATACGCGCGGCGACAATGCGTTCTACAACATCACATCGCTCGACTATATGCCTTTGGCCGATGGCAGCATGATGCCCTATGCCTACAATCGATACGAGAACGGACGCCGAGAGCAATGGTCATTCGGCATCTACTACAATAAGCGCCTCACGCAGCATTTTGAGCTCACGGCAAGTGCCGACCTGACGGGACGCATAGCCCGATATGACCAATATCGCCAAGAGAAGTGGATACCGACTACCGACATTATGCTCACCTATCGCAATCAGAAGCTCGGCATGGCGGCATATTTCAACTACGCAATCATGGCTGACAAAGCTGTGGTGACTCCACAATCGAAGACGTGGGGCACTCAAGACGGCTTTTCTATCGCAGCCGAGAAATATTTGTGGAACGACAGGCTTGAGATAATGCTCATGTGGTTTCCGGCACTGCACCTCGTGGATGGAGACAGCAAAGGGGTTTACCGCTCTCCGGCCATTGAGAAAAAGACGTGGGGCAACGGACAATATCGTTCCAACAATATGCTATCGATAGCGTTCACACTGAGATTTAACGGCGGAGACAAGGTGAGAAAATACCAACGCAACACTTACTCTGTGACACAATAGCGATATGACTGCTCGGTGGGCTAAAGGGTTTCCGTTTGTAAAGCAGCTTGATGCGATGCAATGTGGCATCGCGTGCATGTCGATGATATGCCGACACTACGGACGGAATTATTCGGCCGAAACACTTAATCGATTTTGCACCCCGACCACCGAGGGGGTATCGCTTAAAGGTTTGTCGGACATGGCAACCGAGTTAGGCATGGAATGCATAGCTGCCAAGGTGAGCCTTGAGCAGCTATGTTCATGTCCGCTACCGGCGATACTGCATTGGAATCAAAAGCACTTTGTGGTGCTCTACAAGGTGAGTAGTGGCGGAAAGAGGTTTCATATAGCCGACCCGGGAAAAGGAAAAGTAAGCATCTCCACCGAAGAGATGAATGAACACTGGATAAGCACTCAGAGCGGCGGCGAATGGAAAGGAATCGCGATGTTTCTCCGGCCGGGGGCGGATTTCGGCAAGGAGATCGATGAGCAGATGGGGCAACGACGCTCGTTTAAGTTTCTGCTCGGCTATCTGAAGCAATATCGCAATTATCTCGCTCAGATATTGGCGGGGTTGATACTCGGCTGCGTGTTGCAACTGATTATGCCGTTTCTCACGCAATCGATTGTAGATGTGGGTATCAAAAACGGCGACATCGGATTTATCTGGTTGGTACTGTTGGGCGAATTGATGATAGTAGGAGGTCGCACAGCCACCGATTTCATCCGACGCTGGCTGTTGCTCCACATCTCGATGCGTATCAACATCTCGCTTGTAAGCGACTTTTTCATAAAGTTGCTGCGACTGCCGATGGCATTTTTCGACACTAAATTGTTGGGCGACCTGCTTCAACGCATGGGCGACCACAATCGAGTGCAGACGTTTCTGACCAACCAAGTGCTCGGGGTGATATTCACGTTTCTCAGCTTTATAATCTTTGGCGTTGTGCTGATGGTCTACAATCGGCTGATATTCGGCGTGTTTCTCGTGGGGAGTCTTATTTATGGGGGATGGATAGCGCTGTTTCTCAGCAGGCGAAAGGTGCTGGACTACGAACTTTTTGAGCAACAATCGATCAACAACAACATGACGTATCAGTTTATCTCGTCGATGCAAGAGATAAAGTTGCAAGACTGCGAGCGTCGCCGCCGTTGGGAATGGGAAGATGTGCAAGCCGACTTGTTCACAGTGCAGATGAAATCGCTGAAGCTGAAGCAGACGCAAGAAGCCGGCAGCATCTTCATCAACGAAATTAAAAATATATTGATCACAGTGTTGTCGGCCACAGCCGTGATAGAGGGAGATATGACTCTCGGCGCGATGCTCGCCGTGCAATATATCATCGGGCAACTCAACTCTCCGGTAGAGCAGTTTATGGCGTTTATCTACTCGCTGCAAGATGTGAAAATATCGCTTGAACGAATCAACGAGATCCATGAAGGAAAAAATGAGGAGACAAGCGACAATCAGCACTCATCATTCGACACCGATGACCGCTCTATCGCGCTCGACAATATCGACTTCAAATATGACCGCCACGCTCTGCGCAAGACTCTCGACGGCATCTCATTCACCATTCCGGCGGGAAAAGTGACTGCCATCGTTGGCGCTTCGGGCAGCGGAAAAACCACATTGATAAAGCTTATGCTCGGCTATTATCCGGTGATTAATGGAGCTATCAGAATTGCCGGGCGCAATATCAATGAATATAATCTGAAGTGGTGGCGCAGGCACTGCGGAGTGGTGATGCAGGACGGCGTAATATTCTCCGAGTCGATAGCGCGCAACATAGCCGTAAGCGATGAGGCAATAGATGAAAATCGCCTTGAAGATGCGGCTCGACTGGCCAACATCCACGAGTATATAATGAGTCTGCCGCTCAAATACAACACAAAAATCGGGCGCGACGGCGTAGGGCTAAGCCAAGGGCAGAAACAACGAATATTGATAGCACGAGCCGTGTATAAGAATCCCGATTATATATTTCTCGATGAGGCGACAAATGCACTCGATGCCAAAAACGAGCGAGCTATCGTGGAGAATCTTGCCGAATTTTACTATGGTCGCACGGTAGTAGTGGTGGCACATCGTCTATCGACCGTACGCAATGCCGACCAAATCATCGTAATAGACAATGGCAAGATAGCTGAAACGGGCAATCACGACACTCTCATCGGACAAAAGGGAGCGTATTTCAATCTTGTAAAAAATCAACTCGAACTTGGCAACTGACGCAGATATGAACCCACCGCACAATCGTAATGAAAATCAGGAATTGCGCTCGGGAAAAGTGCGCAAGATACTTGGAGAGATACCGCCATCACTGTCGCGATGGAGCATTGCGGTCATCGCGATAATCACGTTTGCACTCGCTGTGGCGACATATTTATATGTCAGCCGTTAAACTCGCCGAGTCCTTCGCGAACGATATCGGGGAATGAGCTGTCGGTGATGTCGATGACTGTTGACGGAACAATACCGCCATCGCCGCCGTCGACCATAAGCGCAGCGACATCGTCATATCGCATTGCTATCGAATCGGGCGATATACCTTCGTCGGGGTCGTTGTATTCGATGGAGGTGGTCAACACCGGATTGCCAAGTTGCTCGGCTATGGCGAGAGCTATCGCATTGTCGGGGATACGCACCCCCACCGTCTTTCTTCCCTTAAACACTTTGGGCAACGTGGTCGATGCCGGCAAGATGAACGTAAACGGACCGGGCAGATATTCTCGCAACATCTTAAACGCGCGATTGTCGATACGCGCATACTCGGCTGCTTGCGATATATCGTGGCATATTATCGAGAGAGAGGTCTTCTGCGGATTAAGTTCCTTGATGCGACATATCTTCTCGATAGCGCTATTGTTGAGCGCATCGCAACCGAGAGCATAGAGCGTGTCGGTGGGATAAATCACAATCTCGCCGGCGCGCAAAGCATCGACGACCTCTTGCATATAGCGGTCGTTGATACTCGACGGATACATTCGGAGAGTTTTCATGGTTGTGCTATATATTTGGTTACTACTATATTTCGCGCATCACAATATTTCTCAATGAGTTGTCGGGTAAGAGCTACGGTATCGTCGATGCTCATTTCTTCGCCATAAATGTTGATACACATCAGCAGTCGGCGAGTAGAGAGGTCGAGCTTAGTGCGTTCGTTGTCGCTTGTAGGAGTGCCAACGCCACCCACCTCGTCGCGATAGACCGGAAGCGATGCTATATTCAGCAAGCCACGACCGATTGCTTCAAATGGCTCATTCTCTCGCCCTACTCCAAGTAGTAGCGTATCACCTGCAATCTTGTCGGCGTCGAAACCGCCTATAGAATAGCCCGAACGCACCGAAATGAGATTTATGATATCGACCAATGCATCTATTCGATAAAGTTCCATTCCTTTGATAAATCGTCGGCACAATGCCTCACTCGACGGGCGATAGCGATTGGGTTCTTTTCCGAGAGCTTTATATGCCGCGCGCGTAGCAGCTATGCCGGGACGACGAGCGACGTCGGGCATTTGATAAGATGAGCGTATGCGTTCACCCTCATCAAGAAGCAATTGCCACAGAGCGTCGTCGGTCGCAGTATTGGTCACATCGGCCTCCACCGTCACCACCTTGAGCAACGGAGCAGCATTTTTTATGGCATCTTCAACTATAATTTTCATACTTCAGAAATTCAATCGACACAAAATTACAAATTTACAACTGAAAGTCGGTGAATATTTGCTATTTTTGTAGTTGTATGATCAGAGTAGTCTTCATATTTATAGTTGCCATAGTGACAATAAGCTGCAACACAGCGAGCCACTCCACCTCTGAAGTAGAACCACTGCTTCAGCAACTCGACTCGGCGTTGCAACATCACGCCTCATATACTGCCGATAAAGAGAACCGAATAGCCACACTTCGCTCACTCGACCGAAATATTGATGCCGCAAGTCGCTATCAGCTCTACGACAGGCTGTATTCAGAATATTATTCATTTGACTTCGACTCGGCAGCAGTCTATGCCATCCGCAAGCGCGAGGCAGCTCGTGAAGCAGGCAATCGAGTGGGAGAAGCATTGGCATCACTCAATCTTGCTCGCGCCGAATTGGCTCGCGGACACGAAGCCGACGCCCTTTTAGCCATCAAAGAGGCTGAGACGGACACGATTCATCCCGAAATACGCGCCACATACTTCGATGCGATGATTGCTTTTGAAGAAGCACACGACAGAATTGCCATACAATACTACAATCGCAGGCGTGAGGAGCTCGACTCGCAATCGCACGCTTGGGTATATAACGAAAGCAATCGTCTTCGGGCTTTGAATCGCCAAGCGGAAGCCCTTGACCTAATGAAGCGTAATCGCAATCGACTTTCCAATGACGTCAGAGGACGAGCAATATCAAACTATATCACAGGGCGATTGTATCTCGAATTGGGCGACAGTATTTCGGCTATACACCACTACTGCATCAGCGCCATCAATGATGTGATGACTCCCGTACGCGACTACAGCTCTCTATTGGAACTAACCTCTCTGCTATTTGCCTACGGCGACATCGAGCGAGCATACCGATACATAAATGTCACGGTCAAAGACCTCAATGCCTCATCGGTCAATGCCAATATCATAGCAACCAGCAAACTCATCCCGGCTATCATTTCAGCCTACGACTCTCGCAACAAAACCCGTCAGGAGCAACAACACCGACTTATCATCGGCATCGTGATTCTCTCCGTTATGTTGGGCGCAGCACTGATTTGGGCGAGAAAAGCACACCACAAAACAGCTCGAATTGCTGCCGAAGAGGTAGAACTCAACCACCGTCTTCATGAAATAAACGATTCGTTGGCGGTAATAAACAAAGAACTTTCCGAAAGCAATAAAGTGAAAGAGGCGTATATCGTTCAATACCTCAACCTTTGCTCTTACTATATCGAATGTGTAGACCGATATCGTAACAATCTTCGCGCTGTAGCGAGAAACAAAGGCGTAGACGAAATGCTGTATATGCTAAACTCCGGCTCCACCATCGACAAAGAGTTAAAAGAGTTTTACAACAGTTTCGACACCACCTTTTTGCAACTATTTCCCGATTTTGTAGAGCAGTTAAACGAGCTTTTGGAGCCGGATAAACGTATCTCTCTGCGCCCCGGGGAACTATTAACCACCGAGCTCAGAGTGTTTGCTTTGATACGCCTTGGCATTACCGACTCCGAGCAGATTGCCTCATTCTTGCGACGTTCAATCTCAACAATATATAACTATCGCGTCAAGATGCGCAACGCTGCGCAAGGAATGCGCGAAGATTTCGAGCTACGCGTAAGCCAAATTTCATCCAACCAACGAGTCCAAAATCATTGACTATATGTGTCGTATCATTCTAATCATATTACTCATCATATCATTCTCGTCGACAGCACAAATGCGCACATACTGCACTGAGGAGCAAAAGCTTGTTCTACCCGACACCGCATCTCAAATAGCCATCGAAGTGCATGCTGCCCTAAGAAAGAATGATCTGAAAAATAAATGGTGGGGAGTGGCATGGGATCGCACTGCGCCTGACTGCTACAAATATATAGCGCTGAAATTTGGCAACTCCGGTTACGATGAGCTACATGACTCACGATACATGGACGTGATAGTCGGCCGGCGCAAAGGCCAACAAGATATCACGATAGCCACAAAACGAATAAAGCGCAACGTCGACTTATACAACGGCACAAATCGCTTAGCGATAGAGTGGCAGGCAGATTCAGCTACTATACTTGTCGGAAAATCCAATCTCAAACCCATCATAAGAGTTCCGCTCACCTGCCCTACCGACACAGCCTCAATAATTGGAGAAGGAGATCTCAACGTGAATCTGATGGTTGTGGAGCACACCCCTCTGGCAAAAGCGAAAGCCCCTATCTGCATCAGTGAGCAGCAGCTCAATGCCCACTTTGCATCATCGTCCGACCCGAAAGAGGGATATTGGGTATATTTAGATCGCAACACCGACGACAATCGCGCACGTCTCGGTGGTATGTATCGCATTGCATTAGTTCGTTCGGGTTACGACTATAAAATCTATTACATCTCAGGAGCAGAAGTCAATCCCGACGCATGGCAATCAGGGATGCTAAAAGGAGAATTGACAGCCACAATATTCTCAAACCAATTCGATGCCGTATGGTACGACAGTCTTTTCGAGCCAATATCTCGCGAGGTATACGCTCGATTTGACGACTCATCGGTTCTCACTATTGATTTCCCTCTTTACGGCAGCCAAATTCGCTTTTCCAAAGCATTTATACACCCATAATATTACTACTAAATAGATATGGCGTATCTATTGTATATCTCTGTGTTTCAGATATGCACACTATTTTGCACACTACTATTTTACTACTATGGCACAACACAAAGCCGATGATGCACTAATTTTGCATCACAACTTTTTTACAACTTAAAAACTCATTGACATGAACCGATTTCTAATAGCATTATTTGCTTTTGCAACATTGACAATACCATTATCGGCAGAAGAAACAATCACTTCTCCGGATGGCAACGTGGTAGTCACATTCGACATCAATCACAGCGGACAGCCACAATATTCCCTATCTTATAAAGGGCAAGAAGTGATAAAGCCGTCAACCCTCGGCTTTAATCTCAAAAACGACGCCGACCTTATCGAAGGCTTCAAACTCGGAAAAATAACTCGCTCATCACACTCATCTTCATGGGCTCCGGTGTGGGGAGAGAACGACTCAATTCAAGATTGCTACAACGCCATGACCGTGGCGCTCACCCAGAAAGCCGACGGCAAAAATCGCAAACTCAACATCTCTTTCCGCGTATATAACGACGGACTCGGATTCAGATATGAATTTCCAAAGCAAAAAACACTGAAACAATTCACCATCGAAGAAGAATTGTCTCAATTTGCCATGAGTGGCGACCACACCGCATGGTGGATACCCGGCGACTACGACACTCAGGAATACGCCTACAAAGAAACTCGATTGAGCGAAATACGCGCTCTGAACGAAAGCGCCCGAATAGGCAATGTGTCGCAAACCGGATTTTCGCCGACAGGTGTGCAGACATCGCTGATGCTCAAGACCGACTCAGGTCTTTACATCAACCTCCACGAGGCAGCACTTATCGACTACCCTACCATGCACCTCAACCTCAACGACAGCTCAATGGTGTTTACCTCATGGCTTACACCCGACATCAACGGCGATAAAGGCGTGATTTCCGCTCCGTACAATACCCCATGGCGCGTAGTGATGGTATCCGACAAAGCCACCGACATACTCGCCACCGACATCATATACAATCTCAACGAGCCATGCGCGCTCGACGACACGTCCTGGATCACCCCGGTAAAATATATGGGAGTATGGTGGGAAATGATAACCGGCAAAAGCGCTTGGTCATACTGCGATGCCGAAAATTTCGACCTTGCCACATTCGACTACTCTAAAGCCACACCTCACGGCTACCACGGAGCCACCAACGAAAACGTGCGTCGTTACATAGATTTTGCAGCCGAAAACGGAATGGATCAGCTCCTCATCGAAGGCTGGAACATCGGCTGGGAAGATTGGATCGGTAAAGAAAAGGAATATGTGTTTGATTTCGTAACTCCTTACCCTGACTTCGACATCAAGGCACTCAATGAATATGCCCACTCAAAAGGCATAAAACTGATGATGCACCACGAAACATCCGGCTCAATTCCCAACTACGACCGCCACATCGATCGCGCCTACGATTTGATGAACCAATATGGCTACAATGCCGTCAAGAGCGGATATGTAGGAAACATCCTACCCAAAGGAGAATACCACTACAGCCAATCATCAATACGTCACTATCTTGAATGTGTAAAGAAAGCCGCCGACAAGCATATTATGGTCAACGCACACGAGGCAGTGCGTCCGACAGGGTTGGCTCGCACCTACCCCAACCTTATCGGAAACGAAAGCGCTATGGGCACCGAATATCAGAATATGATGCCCGACCATGTCACAATATTGCCGTTCACGAGATTGAAAGGTGGTCCGATGGACTTCACTCCGGGCATTTTCGAGACCGATTTCAGCACGTTCTCGCCCAACAATCACAACCATAAGCAAGCCACCACCGCAAATCAATTGGCTCTCTACCTCACTATGTACTCTCCCCTCCAAATGGCAGCAGACCTTCCCGAGCATTATGCCGCCAAAGCCGATGCTTTCCAATTTATCAAAGATGTGCCGGTCGATTGGAGCAAGAGCCAATATCTCGATGCAGAGCCGGGAGCCTACATCATCGTAGCCCGCAAAGACAACAACAGCAACGATTGGTATGTGGGAGGTGTTACTGATGAAAATAGTCGCGACTATCGCCTCTACTTAACATTCCTTGACCCGACAAAGAGCTACGAGGCCACCATCTATGCCGATGCCGCCGATGCCCACTACCTCAACAATCCGGAAGCCTATGCCATCACAAAACAGAAAGTGTCGGCCAAGACATTCCTCAATCTGCATATGGCAGCCGGAGGCGGATTTGCCATCGCTATCAAAGAAATCAAGTAATTCAAGCATCATACCAATCCTAACATTCTGAGCGGAGCCTGTCAACTCCGCTCTTTTTTATTATGTGAAAATGTAGTAACTTTGCAACACAGTAACACAATAAGACACTCACACAATGAAGATAGGCATCATAGTAGCAATGGGAAAGGAGCTAAAGCTAATGCTTCCACTTCTCGCATCGCACGAAACCACTATAGTAAATGGCATCACATTTCATCTCGGTACGATAGGTTCGCACGAGATTGTACTCTCTCAGTGTGGCATTGGAAAAGTGAATGCCGCTATCGGCACTCAATCGCTGATCGAGCACTTCTCGCCCTCTCTCGTTGTCAACACCGGAGTCGCAGGCGGAGCCGGAAATGCAGCAGGCATTCTCGATGTAGTAGTAGCCGAACGTATAGCCTATCACGATGTGTGGTGCGGACCAGGCACTGAATGGGGCGAAGCATCAGGATGCCCTCGCTTTTTCACGTCAGCACCATCAATAGTATCACTCCCTTGCTTGAGTGGCAACCGAAAGATAAAACACGGGCTTTTAGCCTCCGGCGATATATTTGTGTCCAAAGTAGAAGAAATCGAACGCATCCGCTCGCTCTATCCCGACGTGCTGGCTGTTGACATGGAGTCGGCGGCAATAGCTCAAGTGTGCCACCTCAAAGGGGTAGAGTTTTTCTGCATCCGCGTCATCAGCGATACTCCCGGTGCAGCCGAAAACATTTCGCAATATGAAACATTCTGGGAGGATGCACCTCAGCAGACATTCTCAGTGCTTCATCAAGTCATCACCAACCTATAAGTCATAATGAAAAAGATCGACAGCTTCACTATAAACCATCTCACACTTCTCCGCGGCATCTACGTATCGCGTCGCGACACAACGCCGTCGGGCGACGTAATCACCACATTCGACATCCGCATGACTGAGCCAAACCGACAGCCTTCCATATCCGGGAGAGCACTCCATGCCATCGAACATCTTGCAGCCACTTATTTGCGTAATCATCCGCAGTGGGCAAGCCGAGTGATTTATTGGGGACCTATGGGCTGCCGCACAGGCAATTATCTACTTCTAAGCGGAGAACTGTCGTCGGAGGATATACTGCCCTTGATGCGCGACACATTCCGCTTTATCGCATCGTATGAAGGCGAAATACCCGGAGCGACACCTCGCGATTGTGGCAACTATTCATATATGGATCTCGACGAAGCACGTCGTCAAGCCTCTATATACCTCACTGAAGTACTCGACAACATCTCTCCCGCCAACCTTACCTATCCCGAATAGAACTTGACGGACAAGAGAGATGAAAGATATAAAAGTATTCAGAGGCAAGCACATCATCCCGCAACTCATCGAAGAGGGAGAACACGTTAATCAAGATTTCAAATTTCAAATCTCCGATGCGCGCAAAATAGCGCGTAGCATCTCCGCCTTTGCCAACAATTCCGGAGGACGCCTCCTCATTGGAGTAAAAGACAACGGCCGCATCGCCGGAGTGCGCAGCGAGGAAGACATCTACATGATCGAGCAAGCCGCCCAACTTTATTGCCGTCCGGCTCAACACGTCGACTTCACCGCCTATCAAGTCAATGGGGCTATCGTAGTCAAAGCCGAAATCGTTCCTGCTCGTCATCGGCCTATTCTTGCACAAGAGCCCGACAAATCGTGGAACGCTTATTATCGCGTAGCCGACGAAAACATTCTCGCCCCGTCCATCATGGCCAAGGCATGGAAGAGCGCTTCCTCCTCAGATGGATCCGCTATCACATTCTCGGAAGCAGAGAGCACTCTCATACATCTTCTCGACGAGCATCACGCCATCACTATCGACGAATATATCCGTCATGCACACATCAGCCAAATAGCAGCCGAGGAGATTATCATCAACCTTTATCGCATCGGAATAATCGATTTCGTCTACATCGATTCCGAATTCAAAATTTCACGCCGATAGTAGCTTTTTTAAGCGCAATATAAACACTAACATCCTAAGAATTAAGACATTAAGCCACAAACCGCACCATTTATCATATTAACACGCTGAAAATCAATAAATTATAGTTTATATTAAAAACGCGTCGAAAAATTAAATTTTGTCGCGCTTCTATATCGCTAATTATCAATGGATTGCAAAACACAAAAGACAAATATTTTTCAAGCCAAAATTTCATCAAAAATTCAATCATCCTTAAATTTGCAGTCAATTTATTAAAACTATGACAAATAAAACTATTATTTTGAATTGGCTACCTCCGGCAAAGCCATATTTACCATCACCGGCTATGACTGTTTTAAAAGGAGCACTCAAGTCGTCAGGATATAATTGCAAAATTATTTATTGGAACATAATTCTCGAAGATATAATTAAAGAGTACTTTTTTGACATCAAAACAGACTCTATTGACGAAGTAAGTTATTTAAGCATATTTTACGCATCCATAGCCATTGACAATAATTATCCAAAAGGGAAATCAAGAATGCGTAACTGTTATTAACACATCTAAAATCATATAATTTATGAAAATAATCAAAAAAAACGAATCTTTCAGAAATCGATGTTCTTACAAAACAACTCGATGAAATACGAGGAGGAACAACATCATCAAACTCAACCGATAGCGATATTATAAACGAAATCAGTAATAATAACAATGTCGGTCCGTGCAAGTTTTCCAGCAATACCAATAGCAACTTTAACGGAGGCGTGGTTTATCGTTTTTAATTAGTTTTATTTAATTTTCATGCAAATTGGACTTTTATACGATTTATTGAATACGAATTCCAACTATACATAAAAGTTCAATTTGCATTTACAATATTTTTGAGATTATGAAGTATATAATTCTTTTGTTGAACGTAATAGTTGGCATCACTCTCAACGCAAATACCATCATCGATAGTGACTCAATACTATCAGATTCAATACCGACCGTAACTGTCACCGCAGAGAAAACCAATATTCGCAGTTCTCAGGGTACAATGATAGTCGACCTGCCTACAATCGTAAAAGACAAGCCCGTAAACAATATACTTGAAGCATTGGGGTATCTGCCGGGGGTAACATCCGACAATGGAATGATTGGACTCAGCGGAGCTTCGGCAGTGACGATACTAATCAATGGAGAATCTATGCAAATACCTCTCAACAACTTGTATCAACTACTATATTCAATGCCGGTAGGACGATTGAAAAACGTGGAAATAATGTATAATGCCCCGGCAAAATACCATGTTTCCGGAGCGATAATCAACATAAACTTAAAGACTCCCGGCATTTTGGATGGATTGCAAGGACAAGCCAACATCGGCTACAATCAGAAACACTACGCCTCATTCGGCGGCTCATTGGCAGCCACATACGCATCAAAGCGCTGGACTTTCGACCTCAACTACTCCATCAGCTGCACCAACGCTTGGAAATCGCAAGAATTAACTTCAAATCACACTATCGGCAGCCAATTATACCCTATCCGGGAAGAAGACCATCAACAATCAAAAAATCTTCATAACAGCTTGTATCTATCTACCGCCTACAAGATTAGCGACAATAGCGACCTCCGTCTTACATATAATATGCAATACACCACAGGTGTTGACGACACCAACCTTTCAAGCGGTACATTCGGCGATTTCACCACTTCATATAACAGTCCGCGTAAACTTCACAACGTAGGCATAGTTTACAATAGCTCGTTTGGCATGAAAATCGGAGGGGACTACACTTTCTTTGACGAAAACAATCGACAATCAATTATCTCTACCACCGACCGGAGCGAACTCATCAAAGCCACGTCCTCCCAAAGAATCAATAAAACGCGCTTTTACATTGACCAAAGCCATAAAATAAATAATTGGGGACTGAATTACGGTTTGGAATATAGATATGCCAACGACGATAGCCGACAGATATACACTCTTCCCGACAATGATGGCTTTGCAGGGAAATTAATCGAGCAAACATTCGATGCCTATGTAGGCACCGAACATAATTTTCCGTTTGGGTTGTCGCTTAGCGCATCATTGAAAGGCGAATATTACAAAGTGCTCGACGACACGCACTTTAATGTCATTCCTCAATTGAGTATGACTTATTATAAAACACCTACAAGCATATTCCAATTGGGCTTTAACAGTCAAAAAGTCTATCCTCCATATTGGGCATTACATTCGGGAATTAGCTACATAAATGATTACAGCAAAATCGTAGGCAATCCGAATCTTCGCCCTTATACCAATTATTCAACACAATTATCCTACATTTTCCATCAGAAATATGTAGCCACGCTCTATTTCAACAGCAACGACAACTATTTCGAGCAACTCCCATATCAATCACCCGACGAGTTAAGTTTGATATATCAGACCATCAACTTCAACTATAACAGCACTTTAGGCATAAACTTTCACATTCCATTCTCAGTCAAATCAATATTAAATTCCACACTCATAGTCAATGCATATTACAATCGGATAAAAGCCGACCATTATCACGACATCTCGTTTGACCGCGACAAAGCCACAATATATACCGCTTTGCAAAACACCATCAAAATTTCGAAAAAATGTCCAATCGCGCTATCGATCGATGCAAGCTACATATCTCCATCGATGCAAGGCCTTGCCGACTTGTCGGAACTATGGCGCTTGGATGCCGGAGTAAAATGGACTTTTGGCAAAGGAAACGCAGAGTTGACGTTACAAGCCGACGACATTTTCAACACTTGGTCGCCGACGATGAGCATCAATCAATCCGGACAAAATCTACGGACGGAGTTCAAGGATGTGACACGCAATTTGCGACTTACGTTTACCTATCGTTTCAATGGCTTCAAGCCCAAACAAACGGCAGTCGACACGTCGCGATTTGGGACAAAATAAGTATATTTAATCATTTTCGATTAGTTTGCCGAGCAAAAAGCTCATTAAAATACCTATTTTTGGGTATTTTGAGATAGAATATTCGGTAGTAATTTTGCACCAGATAATTATACGAATATTGTACCAAGAAAAATCACAACACAGCTCTCAATGACCAACGGGTCAATGATGACAGATGTGTAATCTATTTTATGCTATTGTTTTATACGAGCCGAGCCGGTGGATTTGCGAAAATCTTCCGGCTCGTCGCATTTAGCGATTATCACTATTTTGTTCAAAACACCCCAATATTGTCCATTTTGAGAAATAATACATCTTTAACACCTTTATTTCCGTTATTTCATGGATTATTTTGGAAGTAATTCGACATAAAATCACTAATTTTGTACCCTAAAATCTTATAGTTGAAATAATTTAAGGTAAATAAGATATGTTTAAAGTTAGTATTATGAATGTAACAGTGTTTAAAGCTGTCGGACTTTCGGCAGCAATAGCCCTCACTGCCGAATTGACATCGTGCGGAGGAGAACAGCAGCAACAACAAGCACAAGCCCCAGTAATCGCGACTCTCACCGTTGCCTACGGATCTACCGACCTCAACAGCGAATATGCCGCCACCATCAAAGGTCGCACCGACATCGACATCCGTCCACAAGTCACCGGATTTATCACAAAAGTACACGTTGACGAAGGCCAGAAAGTGCGTCGCGGTCAGGCACTTTTCACCCTCGACCAAGTTCAATATCAAGCAGCCGTTGACGCTGCCGCAGCGTCTGTAAAGGTAGCCGAGACAGCTGTTGCGACAGCACAACTCACGGCCGACAACAAGCGTCAACTTTTCGATAAAAATATCATCAGCGAATATGAATGGCAAATGGCCGACAACGCCCTTGCACAGGCTAAAGCACAACTACTCTCGGCACAAGCCAATCTCACCAATGCGCGCAAGAATCTCGCTTACACTGTAGTTACTGCTCCCAGCGATGGTGTTGTGGGATCTATCCCCAACCGCGAAGGTACGCTTGCATCGCCCTCGATGGCACAACCATTGACCACCGTGAGCGACAACTCTAAGGTTTATGCTTACTTCTCGCTCAACGAAAAAGATATTCTCACTCTCACCAACGGAGGCGCAGAATCGCTTGACAAGAAGATCGCCGAAATGCCGGAAGTTGAACTTCAACTTGCCGATGGCTCCATCTATCCCCTCAAAGGTAAAGTTGCCACTATCTCAGGCGTGATCGACAACACCACCGGCGCAGCCAATGTACGCGCACTGTTCGACAACACCAATGGCATGCTTCGCAGCGGCAGCACAGGTGCAATCCTTATTCCACACAAAGCCGATAGCGCGCTCATCATTCCTCAGAAAGCCACTTTCGAACTTCAAGATCGCCGCTACGTCTACACAGTAAACGACTCTAACAAGGTAGCCTCTACCTATATTACCGTGTCGCCTGAAAGTGATGGAAAGAACTTCATCGTGACTTCAGGCCTTAAGCCCGGCGACCGCATTGCAGTTGAAGGTGTAGGTACCACCGTGAAGGCAGGTATCACCATCACTCCGAAAGATGCAGCAGCGCAAAACCAAGAAGCAGCTAACGCAGCTGCACAGCAGCAATAATACTCTATCAAAACACAGCTTTATATAATCGGATTATTAAACAAGTTAACGTATGAAACTTGACAATTTTATTAACCGTCCGGTGCTTTCGACGGTTATATCAATATTCATTGTCTTGTTGGGTATCATCGGATTGTTCTCCCTTCCGGTAACACAATATCCCGACATTGCACCTCCTACCATTTCGGTTTCTACTACATATACCGGAGCAAACGCCCAAGCGGTACTAAACTCGGTTATTGCCCCTCTTGAAGAGCAAATCAATGGTGCACCCAACATGGACTATATGCAATCGGTAGCCACCAACACCGGTAGCGCGACCATCACCGTATACTTCAAGCAAGGCTCCGATCCCGACATGGCCGCTATTGAGGTTCAAAACCGTGTAGCCAAAGCTCAGGGTCTGCTTCCTGCCGAAGTAACTCAAGTAGGCGTCATCACCCAAAAGCGTCAGACATCAATGCTTTTGGCTCTTGCGCTCTATTCTCCCGATGATTCTTACAACGAAGAATTTATCGAAAACTACATGAAGATCAACATCATTCCACAGGTTCAACGTATCCAAGGCGTGGGTGATGCCATGGTCATGGGTGCCGACTACTCAATGCGTATTTGGCTCAAGCCCGAGGTGATGGCTCAATATGGATTGATGCCTACCGACATTGCGGCAGCTCTTTCCGAGCAAAACATTGAAGCGGCTCCCGGTACATTCGGCGAGCAAGGCAACCAAAGTTTCCAATATATTATGAAATATAAAGGACGCCTCGTCACTCCGGAAGAGTTTGAAAATATCGTAGTACGCGCCAATTCCAATGGAGATGTATTGTATCTAAAAGATGTAGCAGAAGTAGAGCTCGGACGTGTGTCCTACGGCTTCCACAACACAATCGACGGACACACCGCCGTGTCATCAATCATCTTCCAAACAGCAGGTTCAAATGCGACTCAGATTATCAACGATATTCTAAACTTCGTTGAAACAGAAGTGAAATCTAACCTTCCGGAAGGTCTTGAAATTTCTGTTCCGATGAACATGAACACTTTCCTTGATGCCTCCATCAATGAGGTAATCAAGACTCTTATCGAGGCATTCATCCTCGTGTTCTTCGTAGTATATATCTTCTTGCAAGACCTACGCTCCACCATTATCCCCTCCATCGCTATTCCAGTGGCACTTATTGGTACGTTCTTCTTGATGAAGATGATCGGCTTCTCTATCAACCTCATCACCCTTTCAGCTCTCGTTCTGGCGATTGCGATTGTGGTCGACGACGCGATTGTGGTCGTCGAGGCCGTCCATGCCAAGCTCGATGTGGGATATAAATCGGCACGACTTGCATCAATCGATGCGATGCGAGAGATCGGCTCAGCCATCATCTCGATTACCCTCGTCATGATGCTCGTGTTTATCCCGGTGTCGTTCATGTCGGGAACATCAGGTGTGTTCTATCGCCAGTTTGGTTTGACGATGGCCATAGCAATTGCATTCTCAGCTATCAACGCATTGACACTATCGCCCGCACTTTGTGCCGTGTTCTTGAAACCTCACGAAGACCACGAAGGCAAAAAACGCAACTTTGTAAAACGATTCCACGTAGCATTCAATGCTGCTTACGAGCGATTGCTCGATAAGTATCGTGGCGCCACTAAATTCTTCATCAAAGCAAAGGCTCTTTCATTCACTCTCGTTGCTGCCTCTGTAGCCATCCTTATATGGTTGATGAGCACAACTCAATCAGAGCTCGTGCCTAACGAAGATACCGGTACTATATTTGCAATGATCGATATGCCCCCGGGCACATCTCAAGAGCGCACCACCGAAGTAATCGGTCAAGTCGACGAAATCTTGGCTCAAATTCCGGCTATCGACACCCGATTGGGTATCAATGGTTATAGCTTCTTGGCAGGTCAAGGTGCTACATACGGTACATTCATTATCCGTCTTAAGGATTGGGATGAACGTTCTGAAGACGAAAGCTCCGATAAGATTATCCAACAGCTATATGGAATGGCAGCTCAAAAGATCAAAGACGGACGTGTAATGTTCTTCGCACCTCCTATGATCTCCGGTTACTCGATGACCAATGGTTTTGAAATGCAGATGCAAGACCGTACCGGTGGCGACATCAACAAGTTCTTCCAAATAGTCCAAGGATTCCTCGCCGAGCTAAATCAGCAGCCGGAAATCTCTATGGCATATACCACATTCAACCCCACATTCCCACAATATCTCGTAGACATCGATGCTGCCAAAGCCAAGCAAGCCGGCATTTCTCCCTCTACAATATTGACGACATTGCAAGGTTATTATGGTGGTATGTATGTATCAAACTTCAACCGTTTCGGTAAACTCTATCGCGTAATGATGCAAGCAGCACCCGAGAGCCGTGTATCACCCGAGACATTGAAGAACATCAAGATTCGCAACGGAAATGAGATGGCATCGCTCGCCAACTTCGTAACCTTGACCAAGGTATATGGGCCCGACCTTCTCAACCGCTTCAACATGTATCAATCTATTTCCGTAACCGGTACTCCTGCCGAGGGCTATTCTTCGGGTGATGCCATCGCAGCCGTAGAGCGCGTTGCAGCAAAAACACTTCCACAAGGTTATGGATATGAATTCTCAGGTATGACACGTGAAGAGCAGCGTTCTTCATCGGGAGCAGGCACGGCTGTCATCTTCGGTCTTTGCTTCCTCTTCGTCTACCTCTTGTTGAGTGCTCAGTATGAAAGCTATATCCTCCCCTTGGCGGTAATGCTCTCAATACCTTTCGGATTGATGGGAACATTCATCTTTGCAAATCTCTACGACATCACCAACAATATCTACTTGCAGATTGCGCTCATCATGCTTATCGGTCTTCTTGCCAAGAACGCCATCCTCATCGTTGAGTTTGCCGTCGAACGTCGCCGCACTGGTATGAGCATTGTCAACGCAGCAGTAGCCGGAGCTGCAGCCCGTCTCCGTCCTATCTTGATGACCTCATTCGCTTTGATTATCGGTCTATTGCCTATGATGTTTGCTCATGGCGTAGGCGCTAATGGTAACAGCGCTCTCGGTACAGGTTCGGTAGGTGGTATGTTGATTGGTATGGTGCTTCAAGTATTGATCGTGCCGGCTCTCTTCGTTGTGTTCCAAACTATCCAAGAAAAGCTATCGCCAATCAAGTGGGAAGAAACCAACGAAAGCAGCAACATCAACCCAGAAATCGAGCAATATTCTCATTAATCTATCCATAATTTCAATAATAAGAAATATGTCATTAAATAATATATCACGCATATCGTTCGTCGTAGCATCGGCCGCTATTCTTTCAAGCTGCCACATCTACAACAAATTTGATATGCCCGAAGATAATGTTCTCGCACAAGAATATGTCGAAGCACGCGATGCTCAAGTGGATTCGGCTGCATTCGGCAATCTCCAATGGCAAGAAGTCTTCACCGACCCGGTGCTTGTAGATCTAATCAACCAAGCACTCACCAACAATGTAAATCTCGAAAACGCTCGTCTTAACGTCGAGATAGCTCAAGCTCAGCTCAAAGGAGCTCGCTTGAGCTACCTCCCCTCGTTTGCATTGACTCCCAACGGAGCCGGTGCATCATACGATGGTTCTCGCATGTCGTGGACATATCAAATCCCGCTATCAGTAAGTTGGGAAATAGACATCTTCGGCAAATTGCTCAATAGCAACCGCGCAGCAAAGGCCTCTCTACTCCAAAGCAAGGCTTACGCACAAGCCGTACGTTCACAAATCATTGGTGGCGTAGCCAATTGCTATTATTCGATCGCAATGCTCGAACGCCAACTCGAACTAAGCCGTGCCACTGCTGCAAGCTGGAAAGAGAGCGTTGAAGTAATGAAGAATCTTAAACTTGCCGGTCGCGTCAACGAAGCCGCTGTAGTACAAAGCACAGCCAACTACTATAGCATCCTCGCATCAATTACCGACCTCGAAGTATCGCTTCACGAAGCCAACAACACCCTCTCGCTATTGCTCAACGTGATGCCACAAACATGGAACATCTCGTCGGAAGCAGTGTTTGAAGCACCCGCTATGATGCGTGAAGGCATTCCAATGCGCGAACTCGCGGCTCGTCCCGACGTGCGCGCAGCAGAGCAATCGGTTGCCGCTGCATACTATGCCACTAACCAAGCGCGCTCGGCATTCTATCCCAGCCTTACCATCGCAGCCAATGGAGGATTTACCAACCTGCTCGGCTCTATCATCACCAACCCGGGTAAGTTCTTCGTAAATCTTGCCGGACAATTGACAGCTCCATTGTTTGCTCGCGGACAAAATATCTCACGTCTTGAAGCTGCTCGCGCTCAACAGGAGCAAGCGATGAACAACTTCGAGTACACCCTTCTCAGTGCGTCGGCAGAGGTTTCTGATGCCATGGTTTTATTCAATAAGAGCGACGAAAAAGCAAATTTATTGAAAAATCAAGTAGAAAATCTTGAAAAATCTGTGGAATATACGCAAGAATTACTAACTTTAGGCACATCAACCTATCTTGAAGTGCTCACAGCACAGCAGAGCCTTTTGCAATCGCAAATGTCGCTCATCGCTTGCGAGCACACCAAGGCCCAAGCAGCGATAAATCTTTATCAAGCACTTGGTGGAGGTAGATAATTTTTTACCGTAAATTCTAAAACATTACGACCATGATCAGTCCATTAGCCTACGTTGACCCGTCAGCAAAAATTGGCGACAACGTCACCATTCATCCTTTTGCACACATCGATGCCGATGTTACTATCGGCGATGGTTGCGAGATTTTACCCTACGTAAGCATCGTGCGCGGCACTACTCTTGGCAAGAACAACAAGATCTACCAAGGAGCCATCATCGGAGCTGACCCGCAAGACTTCCGTTGGAAAGGTGAAAAGACATATTGCATAATAGGCGACAACAACGTCATACGCGAACACGTCATCATCAACCGAGGCATCTATGCCGATCGTCCCGGCACAGTCATCGGAAGCGATTCATTCATCATGGCTGAAAGCCATATCGGTCACGACTCCTTAGTCAAAGGCAAGTGCGTTATCGGCAACGGAGTAGTAGTAGCCGGCGATGTTGAGATTGGCGAATGCACCATCCTATCATCTTACGCCCTCATTCACGAAGGTTGCAAGATTGGCAATTGGGCATTTATTAAAGGTGGATGTCGTATCGGCTCAAACGTACCACCCTACGTCATTATCGCCCACAATCCGGCATCATACTATGGCATCAACGCAGTCATAATGCGTCGCAAAGGGTTCACCGAAGACCAAATCGACGATATCGCCAAGGCATACCGCCATGTCTACCAATGTGGTACATCGGTATTCAACGCACTCAAGCGCATCGAAGCCGACGTTCCCGACACCCCGATACGCCAAGAGATACTCGACTTCATCCGTGGCGTAGACCGCAAGATAGTGGCAATATCCAAAGACTACGAATAGTCATAGACGATACTCACATCGAAGGGAGCGCAATAACGATGCGTTCCCTTCGTCTTTTATAAGTCTCTACCATCAAAAATAAGGCTAAAGTGGTGATTTTGCAGAGAATAATATCTTTTTTTCTATCTAAGTGATGGTCAATTAAAAAAAAAGTGCGATATTTGCAGTTGCAAAAAATTCCGCACCCTTATTGCGCTTTTTTGCCATTAGAGACATTTATAAAACCAATATATTACAAGAAAAAATGACTAAAGCTGACATCGTAAACGAAATTTCAAAGACTTCAGGCATCGAAAAGGCCAACGTCCTTGAAACCATCGAAAAGTTCATGGAAATAGTAAAGGATTCGCTCGCTCACGGCGAAAACGTATACCTCCGCGGATTTGGTAGCTTCATCGTTAAAACTCGCTCTGAAAAGACCGCTCGCAACATTTCCAAGAACACTACTATAATCATCCCCGAGCACAAGATTCCCGCTTTCAAGCCTGCAAAGGTGTTTATGGAAGAGGTAAAATAATACAGCTCACCAACGTTTGAAACAAATCCTATTTATTAATCATATAAACCAGCGTAACAATGCCAAGCGGAAAGAAAAGAAAAGGTCACAAGATGGCCACTCACAAGCGCAAAAAACGTCTGAGAAAGAATCGTCATAAGAAGAAATAAGTAGACGAAACTTCTCTATAAGAAACGCCTACAGAGAACAAACCCGATGTGGTGTAATCCCCATTGCGTTTGTTCTTTGTTGCTTTTAATCAATCAACATTGTTTTTCTAATTAATGAAAAGTGAACTCATAGTAGACGTACAGCCTAAAGAGGTGTCGATCGCACTTCTTGAGGACTCTCGACTGATGCAATTGCAGAAAGAGTCGAGAGACATCTCCTATGCCGTCGGCGACATCTACCTGGCAAAAGTAAAAAAACTTATGCCCGGGTTGAATGCCGCTTTTGTCGACGTAGGCTACGAAAAGGACGCTTTCCTTCATTACTTAGATCTTGGCTCCCAATTTGCATCCTACTCATCTTTTGTCAAGCAGACTCTCGAAGACAAAAAGAAGACACCATCTCTTCCTAAAATTAAATTGCAACCCGACATCGACAAGCATGGCTCGGTAACCGACCGCCTCACTGCCGGACAGCAATTGATGGTGCAGATAGCAAAAGAACCCATCTCCTCCAAAGGCCCGCGCCTTACAACCGAAATCACATTTACAGGGCGATTTCTCGTTCTTATCCCATTTTGCGACAAAATCTCTATTTCACAGAAGATAAAGACCACCGAAGAAAAATTGCGCTTGCGACAGCTTATCGAAAGCATCAAGCCCAAAAACTTCGGAGTCATCGTGCGCACATCTGCCGAGGGTAAGAGAGTTGCCGAACTGAATCATGAACTGAAAACACTGCTGAAGTGCTGGGACGACACCGTAGCCAAAGCACAGAAAGCAGCTGTTCCATCGCTCATTTTCCAAGAAGACAGCCGAATACTCGGCGTGATACGCGATCTCTTCAGTCCGTCGTTTGAAAGCATCCATGTCAACGACGAAGAGACCTACAATCAGATTTCGAAATATGTCAGCCTCATCGCCCCTGAGCGAAGCGACATTGTAAAGCTATACACAAAAGACGAGCCTATATTCGATAGTTTCAACATCACGAAGCAGATCAAATCGTCGTTTGGCAAGACGGTATCGTTCAAATCGGGTGCGTACGTTATCATCGAGCACACCGAAGCACTACACGTCATCGACGTAAATTCCGGCAACAGATCCAAAGCCGCACCCGACCAGGAAAGCAATGCCTTAGAGGTCAACATGCGAGCTGCCGACGAGATAGCGCGACAGTTGCGACTTCGCGACATGGGCGGCATCATCGTGATCGACTTTATCGACATGAACAAGTCGGAACACCGTCAGCGTCTCTACGACCACATGCGCGAAGTTATGGCCAACGACCGAGCACGCCACAATATCCTGCCTCTCAGCAAGTTCGGATTGATGCAAATCACTCGTCAGCGAGTGCGTCCGGCTCTTGACATCGTCACTACCGAGGCGTGTCCGTCATGCTTTGGCAAGGGAGAAGTGCAACCATCGTTGCTCTTCACCGATACTCTAAAAGAGAAAATCGACTATCTGCTCAACACGCTCAAAGTCGAACGATTCATCATGTATGTGCACCCGTTTGTCGACGCATATCTCAAGAAGGGAATACTGTCACCCTATCGTCGTTGGCGCATGGAAATGGGTAGAAAGTTCCGCATACTTCCCGACCAATCTCTCGCCTATTTGCAGTATAAGGTTCTCGACAAAGAGCGCAACGAAATCGACCTAAAGGAAGAAAAAGACATGGACTCCTCCTCATCAAAATCAAAATCTAAAGCCAAGAACCGAGTAAAAGAGGATTAGCATTCCAAGCCCCTCTAATCATCATCAAAGTCGTGTTATTAAAATTATAGCACGACTTTTTTTCGTTTACTCCGATAATTTGCGTAACTTAGCAACTGCAACCAACCTCTTTGCTATGAAATATCAAGAAATCGAATCAACCGAAACAGCCATCCGTGCCCTCGCGTCGGGCGAGCCACTTCGCCGACTGGCATTCCAAGAGATTGACTTCCGCAATGTTCCGGAGGCAGAAACGCCTATGTTCTACGACTGCCTGTTTCTCGGATGCACTATCCCGGAAGCAATGCGATGTAATATCGACAATTCTTGTCTCGTATTTCCCGATATTTCAATGCCCTATCGAGTGTATCCGGCACAGTTATATTCAGCATCCACTCTCTACGACGGATATGACCCCGACAAGCCGGAATCTATCGCCGGTAGCTACGACACTAAAGTCTATAGCCACTACATCTCCAATGGTCATCGCGCGCCCGACATTCGTGAGACTCTTACGCGCGCCATCCACGACCATTCAATTTCGGATGCTCTCCACGATCTATTGTCGCTCTACGACGAGCGAATGGTGGTAGCGATCATGGGCGGACACTCCATGCTTCGCACCGATGCCAACTACCGCAAGGTAGCTCTTATCGCCAAGCATCTCACCGAGCATGGGCGACTGATGGTATCGGGAGGTGGTCCCGGAGCTATGGAAGCCACCCATTTGGGTGCATGGATGGCAGGACGAGAGGATTCCGAAGTAGACAACGCTCTATCAATCTTATCCGTAGCTCCATCCTACAAAGATGAGCGATGGCTTTCATCGGCATTCGAGGTAATGGCTCGATATCCCCTACAATCCGACTATCGAAGCGTTGGTGTGCCTACATGGTTCTACGGACATGAACCCGCCACACCATTTGCCACACATATTGCAAAATATTTCGACAACAGCATCCGCGAAGATGGTCTACTCACCATCGCCAAAGGTGGGGTCATATACACTCCCGGAAGTGCCGGAACATTGCAAGAAATATTCCAAGATGCCGCACAAAACCACTATCTCACTCACGGCTACGCAAGTCCGATGGCATTTCTCGACATCGACTATTGGACCAACCGACTCCCCGCCTACACACTGCTTAGCGACTTAACCGCACGTCGTTGCTACGACAACCTACTTCTATCCATCACCGACTCCCCCGACGATATTGTAGCCACAATACTTGCATTCGCATAATAGCAAACCAACTAAAAAAGGAGAGCCGCCATCGACTCTCCTTTTGCATGAACAGATTTTGCAATTTTTATTTTACCGCTATCTTTTGAGTGATTGTTGCCGTAGGTGTTTTCGCAACCACTACATATATACCCGGAAGCAGTGAATCGGTCGATAATTCACTTTCAGCAGTCTCGGCCACTCTACGTCCGCTTAAATCGACAATCGACAGACTATCTACGTCGCCCGATACCACAATCTTGCCTTGCAACTGCATGATACGATTCGAGTCCTCATCAGAGATCACATCTTCGATTCCCGACACCTCAAACGAGCCATACAATCCGATATTATCCATCACAAGGCTCTCGCAATTTTTCGATACCAATTGGAAAGCAATATACACCTCCTTACCGGAGTATTCACTCAAATCGACTCCGCGAGTTTTGAAGGTCGGACTTTCTGCCAAGATATCAGCCTCTGTATAATAATACCAACTCACATCTTCACTATCGGATACTTTCACACGATAATCTTCCAAGAATGTTGCATTAAACGATGCGGCATCCCAAAGCAGGTAGGCATTTTCAGAGGTAATCTTCAAGTGAGGAAGTATACACCAACGATCGGCTTCTTCCACACCATCCAACCATGAGCAACCGGCAAACACATATTCACCAAATTGTTGATGCGTTTGAATTGTATAGAGACCCCATCCATATTCATTATATTCACTGCCGGCAGATGGGTTCACGGTTCCTTCGTCATCAATTCTAAATGAGAAATTCTCAGGAATTTTTCCATCTTCAAAGTCCCAATAGTACGCAGCTTCGCCGACAACTCTGAATGTCGCCGACAATGCATTGTTTTCTGCATTTTCATCATCTGCCGACTCCACAGTCACTGATATTGTATGTTCTCCTTCAGCGAGCGATGCGAGCAAATCAGCTATTGAAATGGTCTTGGTTTCTTGTGCTGCAACAGCGATTTCTGATTCACTCACTTGTTGCCCGTCGACCGACACAGTCACCTTAGCATTAGTACCTTTTATGCCGAGACTACGGATTGTGAACGACACATCTTTGCTGCTTTGTGCTCTGATATATGGCACGGGATTGATTATCTCGGTCAATGCGAGGTCAACATTGTCGGCCGACACTTTTTCAAACGACACATCATCGATCGAAATCCAGTTTTGATCCTTATCGGTATACGAATAGAAGCCGAGACATAGCTGTTGAGGCTGATCAAGATATATAATCGTAATCGATTCTTTATACTCACTATTAGCTACTTTGTTTAGATCCACAATAGTATTGGTCATCGCTTCTACAGACTGTTCCGATCCATAGCACACCTTGAAACTCTCGGCATAGCTATCATCGGTTGAGTACCAAAATTTCAACACATAATATCCTGCCTCGGTGATTGAAATCGGGTCGAGGATTGCCCAGTCGTCGCCGCTGTTGTTACGATCATAATTGTAGGCCAATGAATAGTAGCCGGTGCGAGCCGTGTTCCACCACGGGTCGGTATGAACAGTCCAGTCCCCATCATCTTCATTGAGGTTGAGCAACAGGATTTCATCGGTGTACTCATTCGCTTCAAATCCCATATAATATGGTACTGCTGCAGGAGCTTTGTGCATCACACTTGCCGTGATTGTATTATTTGCAGAATTAATATCATCGGCCGACTCAACCCATACTTTCACCGTATGAGCGGTTCGCGGAGCAGACAGGTCAGCTTTGGTCGCAAATGTATAGTCAATCGAAGCTCCTACTTCCAATGGTGTCGAAACAGTTTCTTCCACCGCTTCGCCATCATTTACAGAATAGAATATCTTGAATGACTCTGCTGCCACTCTACCCTTATTAGTAATCTTCACAGTAACAGTTTCTTGCGAAAGACCATTACCCGATACAGGCGAAACAAGTTCATCGACCGACAAGTCTATCGGATTGGCGACCAACTTCACATCCACATCGATCAAATATAGTCGCCACTTGTCGGCATCGCTCACAGCATGAAAACCGAGATAGAGTGTCTCTCCGGCTTTCCCATCTACAAGGAATACATTGCCGTATTCTTGATCCAAATATTCAGTCATCTCAACTCCGACATTTGCCATGCCCTCAATCGTGGCTGAGGCTCCGTATTTCACCTCCATCTTCTCGGTGTAGCTACTTCCGTATACCTTATAAGCTACAGCTATTGTGCCATCGACAGTAGGAGTAATTGCCGGCGAAAACAACCAATCATCTGCTCCATTAGAGCCATTATAAGAATAAAACACCTTAGATGGAGTTGCTTCTACATCAAATTTCCATGTATAGCCATCGCTATTATTGTCGACCACGGTCCAAGCCTCAAACTCCTCTTGGGTTTGAAAAGAAGTTGACAATAGCGTTTGAGAAAGAGCGATACTGCTACCTATTGCCAAAAGAGAAAGAAATGTACTGATTTTCTTCATAACATAACACACAAGACTCACTTTGTGATAGCACATGAATGATGGAGTCTTTTTACCATTCAAACGCTTTGGATTATTACACCATACAACTTAAACTATTTTTTCGTGTCGCAAGATAAGCATATTTATGCTATAAATATTTATCACTCTCGCAATTCTAACGCATTTTTATACATTATTATATTTTCACCAAAAAAAAGAGCATTTAAGACACAAATATCTTAAATACTCTTAATTATTCGTCTATCTATCGATTATTCCTTGCCGGCCAACGGAGAGGGAACAGTGTAGACACGAGCAGCAAGCTCTTGGTCGAGCATATAAATACCATATCCATTGTCGCCCACCAAAGCAAAGCGGTCGATAAGGTCTTGGGCAGTCTCTTCCTCTTCTACTTGCTCCGACACAAACCAATCGAGCATACCACGAGTAGCATATTCCTTTTCTTCCTCAGCGATAGCATATAGGTCGTTGATCAACGCGGTCACTTTCTGCTCGTGAGCCAAAGTATCCTTGTAGGCAGCAAGAGGCGATTCCCATTCGGTTGGTACAGCCTCAATAGGTTGCAACACCACGCGACCGCCGCGAGCATAGAGATGGTTCATAAAGATTTCGGCATGAGCCTGCTCCTCCTTAAATTGTATCTTAAACCAATTTGCAATACCCTTACGTCCGGCAGCCTCAAAATTTGTTGCCATTGACAGATAGAGATATGCCGACCACAATTCGGCATTGATCTGCGCATTGATAGCGTCTTCAACTCTTTTGTTTATCATAATTCTATTGCGATATAGGGGTTAAATTATATCTCTGCAAATATACACAAAATCTGAATATATAATGCTCCTTTATTTACAAAAATCACTTATAATCCACATACACTGATTCTACATCATATTCAACATAGTAATCGTTCAAACACTCCTTTCCAAAGAGCGATATCGTCTTTGGCGAACACCACCACCTTACATATTTTCGATAATACTCATAAGAATTAGGATCTAACACAAACCGCTCGATTCGTCTATCACTTAAACCAACCATATACTTCAGTTCCTCTACAAGAAACCAATATGGATCAGGAAATCCGGAAAGTGCAACACCTTCATAGCCCATATTTTTCAATTCGTAGTAATCTGAAATCGAAAAGCACTCTATTTTAATGCGATCCTTATACTTTCCGAAGTATTTATGCACTATTTTAGGATTCGAAATTTTATCCAATACAAATACGACATTAGGATTTGCCACCATAATCGAATCCCAATCATGCCAATCTATAGGAGTATATTTGCCCAACAATTTCAGATTCAAATACTGTGAATAGGTCAATGTATCTCCATCATACTTATGCCCCGAATGTTTCCTTAACAACGCCCAATCATGCGTTGCTACAGGGACAGAATCAGACGAAAGCATCAAATCCAATTCAAAAGCATCAAAGCCATCGCTCAGAGATTTTTCCACCGACTCTAAAGAGTTGGTATATTTATCACCATCTATTCCACCTCCCGCATGGGCTATTAATAGCTGTTCACTATTCTCAAATCTTTGATTATATATATATATATATATCGGCACGTTACAGCGACAATAGCTGCACTGATTACTATTACTGAGATTTTTAATATTGACTTCATGCTCTCACTAAATTTTGTCCAAAAATACAAAAAAATCACATCTTTTTCTTAGCTTTGCATATTATTAATCCAAACAATCATGATTTCATTCTCCAAATTAATCAGCACATCAGTATCTTGGCTTTTAAGAACTGCTTCGGACAAGATTTGCATATATTTGCTCATAATTAATATAATCGCCAATTTTTTCGGTATCGTATTCTTCAAAGACACTTTTGCTATTATAAATTTCATCTTATTAGGAGCCTTCGTTGCATTTTTAGAAACGGTATTTATCCGATTATTCTCAAAAGTGAAGTTCATCAAGACAAGTATTTTACTTTTAATAGCAATTGCAACCAATATTCTTATTTTTACTGATTTATTCTTATCATCGACATTCAACCTCATTGTTGGCGAAGATGCTATTAATATTATTGCCAACACAAACTCGACCGAAACAGCCGGATTTATTGAAACTTATTGTTCGGTGGAGAATCTTATTTTTTTAATCGGTGCGATTGTTTTATTAAACGCCATTTCATACAAGTTGTCTAAATTTTTATGCAAAATTCATGGCATGGGCTTATTTAACATATTTTTAGCCGCGGGGGGGGATTATGTTATGTTTCTGCATATACAGTCAAAAAATATATGGAACAGGACGAGGCATTCCTCAATATTCGTCAACCACTCGATTTGCCCACAGCTGCTACTTGCTAAACAAAAGACATGAGAATATTTCGAGCTTAGTCAACATCTGCAAAACGACAGAATCGACAACATCATTTAACGATGATAGAATTATCATTCTCGTAATAGGAGAATCCTATAGTCGTTTTCATTCATCACTATATAGCTATGAATTAAACACAAATCCTCGATTAAAACAATTATCCGATTCCGGCGAGCTATATATTTTCAACGACGTAGTTACGCCATATAATGCAACGCATGCTGTAATGGGACAGATTTTTTCTTTGAGAGACTTTCCAAATGCACCCTTATTCCCAGCTTGTTTTAATAGCGCCGGATACCATACTCACATTAGTGAAAATCAATATAACATTGGTGGACCGGTCAACTTTCTGACTGATCAGAATCTCTCTGACATAATGTTTTGCACCAGAAAGGATTTCCACTACGAATACGACATGACACTTATTGACTCAACCGAAATAGACACACCTCACTCTCTTTATATTTATCATCTAAAAGGGCAGCACTATACTTATGCCGATTGTTACCCTAAAGCTTTCTCTAAATTCAAAGAGTCCGATTATAACCAACAAAAATACAACTTAAAACAGCGTGAAATTATAGCTCATTACGATAATGCGACTCTATATAATGACTATGTTTTATATAATCTAATCAACAAATGTCGCAACAAGAACGTCTGTTTGATATATTTTCCGGATCATGGAGAGGAAATCTTCGAGACTCGTGACTATATGGGGCATGGGGATGCCGGCAACTATCGCTCTTCTATTGACCTTCAAATCAAAATTCCATTTATGATTTGGTTATCGGATAGATTCAAGTCTACCAACCCTGCGATTGCGGATAAAATTTCTAACAGCATCAATACACCAATTACCACAAAAGATATTCCACATGTCATTATGGGATTAGGTGGTGTAGTTAATAAATTTTATGATCCCACCCGTGATTTTATTAATGAGAAATACAATAAATCACGTCATAGAATTGTTCTAAAAAGTATAGATTACGATAACCTCAACCAATAATAAAAACTAAATATGCCACAACAGCGTCACGTACTGCTCATTATCAATCCAATATCCGGAACGCTCAACAAAGAAGGACTTGAGCGATTTGTGCGCACACGCCTACACGACCTCGGATGGATGGTAGATGTGGCATACACGAAAGGGAAAGGCGATGCCACTTGTTTGGCTCAAGGAGCTGTAGCTCGCGGGCTTGACGGAGTGATTGCTGCCGGAGGCGACGGCACAGTCAACGAAACCGCCTCGGCTCTACGCAATACAAATATGCCTTTAGGTATCATTCCAATGGGATCCGGCAATGGATTGGCACGCCACCTCGGGATACCGCTCGACCCTCGCCAAGCTATCGATGTGATATTAAAGGGAAACACTTCCGACTGCGACTTTGGCACTGTCAATAGCCATCCTTTCTTCTGCACATTCGGTGTAGGGTTTGACGCGGCAGTGAGCGAAAAGTTTGCAGCGCAACATCGTCGCGGACGCATGACATATATAAGGAGCGTACTTTCCGAATACATCAAGTATAAGCCTGAAGTCTACACCATAAGCGCCAATGGAAAAATCCTCACCGAAGAGGCGTTTTTGATAGCCGTGTGCAACGCTTCGCAATATGGCAACAATGCTTATATTGCCCCCTCGGCATCAATCACCGACGGGCTGCTCGACATCACCATCGTGCATGCAGGATCGCCTCTCGATATGGCATTTGTGGGCACCGACCTATTCACCGGCGAAATCAATTCCAACATGATGATACACTCGTTTCGCGCTCCGGCGGCAGTGATCTATCGTTCGGGAGAAGGCCCGGCGCACCTCGATGGCGAACCGATAACGCTCGACGATGTAATGTCGGTAAAATGTCATGCCGGAGCTCTCAGGCTGTTTGTGCCCAACCATCAGACAGCTTTCCGCCCCATTATCACACCTATGGAAAACATGATTCACGACATAAACGCATCGTTGCTACGCATATTCCGCAAATATTAATGAGATACTAAGACCAATCACATACTTCACATACTCAGCTGCTTATCAGCAACTTACACAAACGTTACAAATTTTATTATACAATTTTCTTGCTTTTTATTCAAAAAAGCCTTACATTCGTAAATTATCCTAATATAACAAACACTTAAATACTTAATACTTATACAATCGATGAGCTATCTAAAGTTTGATAAGAACTTAATGATCAATCTCGATCAATCTCTAACTAAAGAGATGCTCCGTACTAACCAAGCAGGTGCATACCATTGTACGTCGGTGGTAGGGTGTAATACCCGCAAGCAGCACGGACTATTGGTAATACCTATTCCCGAGATGGACAACAAAGCCCATGTAATGCTATCGTCGCTCGACGAGACCGTCATACAGCATGGTGCGCCATTCAATCTCGGCTTGCATCGTTATTCGGGAGGTGTGTACAGTCCAAATGGACACAAGTACATCCGCGAGTTTGATTGTGAGAGCGTGCCCCGCATGACATTCCGCGTCGGTGGCGTAATTCTCACCAAAGAGAAGATCTTCATTTCTCACGAAAATCGTTTCATGATCCGCTACACGCTGGTCGACGCCCACTCGCCGACGACGTTGCAGTTCCGCCCGTTCCTCGCTTTCCGCGATGCGAACGCTTTGTGTGTTGCCAATGACCAACTCAATAGTGGCTACACTGAAGTGCCCAATGGTATAGCTTGCTGTCTATACCCCGGTTATCCTACACTTTATATGCAGTTTAACCACAAGCCCACATGGCACTACGACCCTCATTGGTATAATGGCATCGAATACGTCAAAGATCTCGAACGAGGAGTGCCTTACACCGAAGACCTTTGGGTGCCCGGCTACTTCGAAATTCCTATTAAGAAAGGAGAAAGCATCATATTCTCTGCCGGAGTGGAGCAAGTGTCGCCTCGCTCATTGGTCAAAACCTACGAAGCTGAGATTGCAAGCCGCACATGCCGCACAAGTTTCTACAACTGCTTGAAAAATGCCGCTAAGCAGTTCTACCTCAAAGACAAAGAAGGCGACTACATCATTTCAAGCTATCCGTGGACCTCTGTCAACGCTCGCGACACATTCATAGCTCTTCCCGGCAGCACACTTTCAATTCATCATCGCGACGACTTCGAAAGCATACTACGCACTGCCACCGAAGCCTTATGCCGATATATGGAGTCAGAGCAACTCGATGAACGCATACAAGGCATTGACCTCCCTGACGTTCCTCTATGGGCAGTATGGGCTATTCAGCAATATGCCAAGACCTACGACATCGATGAAGCGCGTAGCCGCTATGTCGATTTGGTAGCACGTATTGTCAACCATATCACTTCCGGAGGGCATCCCAATCTATTGGTGGAAGAAAATGGCCTCGTCGCCACTATCGGCACAGGCAATCCGGTGTCGTGGATGAACTCCATGCTCGACGGACGTCCGTTGGTGCCACGTACCGGATATTTGGTAGAGTTTAATGCCCTTTGGTACAATGCACTCCGTTTTGCCCTCTCTATCACCGATGGAGTTGAGGCTTACGCTCACGACCGCGAGCATTGGGAAGAAATAGCAGAGAAGTGTCGCATCTCATTTGTCGACACATTCCTCAACGACTATGGCTATCTCTATGACTATGTCAATGGCACATACGCCGACCCGTCGGTACGTCCGAATATGGCTATCGCCATCGGCCTTGACCACTCTCCGCTCGACCGCCGTCAACGCAAAGGAGTGCTCGACGTGGTGACACGTGAATTGCTCACACCGAAAGGCTTGCGCACACTCTCACCCAAAAGCTACGGCTATCGTCCGTTCTATCTCGGCACACCCGAAGAGCGCGAAATGTCGTACTACGCCGGTTCCGCCCGCCCATGGCTCATCGGATTCTATGCCGATGCCTACATTCGCGTGTTCGGCATGAGCGGTATCTCATATCTCGATCGAATGCTCATCGGCTTTGAAGACGAAATGTCGCAAGGTTGCATCGGCTCGCTCTCTGAGCTTTACGACGGCAACCCGCCATTTGTAGGTCGCGGAGCTATCTCTCACGCTGTCAATGTAGCAGAAGTGCTTCGCACAATTCGTACTCTCAAAAAGTTTAACATGTAATCCATCGCCATGAAAGCATTAATGTTTGGGTGGGAATTTCCACCTCATATCCTCGGCGGACTTGGTACTGCCAGCTACGGCCTCACAAAAGGCATGTGGGAAAACGGCGATATGGACATCACCTTCGTCATCCCCAAACCCTACGGCGACGAGGAAAAAGGTTTTGCCAAAATCATCGGAGCCTCACAAGTCCCCGTTTGTTGGCGCGATGTCAATCGCGAATATATAGAAAGTCGTATCGGTAAAGTAATGGATCCTGACTATTACTTCCAGCTACGCAACAACATCTACGCCGATTTCAACTATATGCGCACCAACGACCTCGGTTGCATCGAGTTCTCAGGTCGCTATCCCGACAATCTTCTTGAAGAAATCAACAACTACTCTATCATGGCAGGCGTCGTAGCTCGCACAGAGCAGTTTGACATCATTCACTCTCACGACTGGCTCACCTACCCCGCAGGCATTCACGCCAAGCAAGTGACAGGCAAGCCCCTCGTAATTCACGTACACGCCACCGACTTCGACCGCTCGCGTGGCAACGTCAACCCTACTGTATTCGGAATAGAGCTTGATGGTATGCACAATGCCGACCATATTATCACAGTGTCAGACCTTACACGTCGCACAGTCATCGAGAAATATGGTATCGACCCGGCTAAAGTGACCACCGTTCACAACGCTGTTGAGCCGTTAAGTCCCGAATTGCTTGCCGTGCAAGTGCAAAAACCGAAGGAGAAAATCGTCACATTCCTCGGACGCATCACTATGCAGAAAGGGCCGGAATACTTCGTAGAGGCCGCCGCCAAGGTGCTAAAAAACAACCACAATGTGCGATTTGTAATGGCCGGCAGTGGCGACATGATGGACAAAATGATCAATCTTGCAGCCGAACGCGGTATTGCCGATCGCTTCCACTTCCCAGGATTCCAGAAGGGCAAGCAAGTTTATGAAATGCTCAAAGCATCCGATGTCTACATCATGCCTTCGGTGTCAGAGCCGTTCGGCATCTCCCCTCTTGAAGCTATGCAGATGGGTGTACCATCCATCATTTCAAAGCAAAGCGGATGTGCCGAAATCCTCAACAATGTCATCAAGACCGACTATTGGGATATCGACGAAATGGCCGATGCCATCTACTCGATTATTTCATATCCGGCTATGTATGAGCAACTCCGACAAGATGGCCTTGACGAGGTGAACCAAATCACTTGGGACAAAGCCGGCAAGAAGGTAATCGACATCTACAAGCGAGTACTCAACCGCGAATAAGCAATCAAACTCACATGTAAAACCATTAACAGGAAACACAAAAATGAAAGCAATTTGTTTCTATTTCCAAATACATCAACCGTTTCGCCTAAAAAAATATCGTTTCTTCGACATAGGCAACGACCATTACTACTACGATGACTTCGCCAACGACGACATCATCACTCGCATAGCTCAACGCAGCTACATCCCGGCCGCTGAAAGCCTCCTTCGCATGATTGAGAACAGCAATGGAAAGTTCCGTTGTGCAATCTCAATCTCTGGCGTAGCACTCGAACAGTGCGAACAATATGTACCCGAATTTATCGACTTGCTCAAAAAGCTCGCCGACACCGGCAAAGTAGAATTTCTCGCTGAAACCTACGCTCACTCACTCTCATCGCTCACCGACTACGACGAGTTTATCAACCAAGTCAAGGTACACAATGAGAAACTGCATGAAATGTTTGGCGTGAAGCCCAAAGTGCTCCGCAACACCGAGTTGGTATATTGCGATGAAATGGCTCCGGTCATTGCCTCAATGGGCTACAAAGGCGTCATCACCGAAGGGGCCAAACACATCCTCGGCTGGAAATCTCCCAATTATGTATATTCGGCAGCTTCTGCTCCCAAACTCAAACTATTGCTCAAGAACGACAAACTCAGCGACGACATCGCATTCCGTTTCAGCAACACCGAATGGGATGCATATCCGTTGACCGCCGACAAATACATCGATTGGATTGCTTCAACACCAAACGAAGAGCAAATCATAAATCTATTTATGAATCTCGAGACTTTCGGTGGCATGCAAGGTCGCGAAACAGGCATATTCCAGTTCCTCGAAGCACTTCCTCGCTTTGCGTCAGAACGAGGCATCGATTTCCTCTCTCCATCTGAAGCCATTGCGAAGCTGAAACCGGTCGACGAGCTGAGTGTACTCCACCCCATCTCTTGGGCTGATGAAGCTCGCGACACGTCAGCCTGGCTCGGCAACAAACTCCAAAACGAAGCGTTCAACAAGCTCTATTCAGTGGCTGAACGCGTACGTCTATGCGATGACCGTCGACTCAAACAAGACTGGTACTATCTGCAAGCATCCGACCACCTATTCTATATGTCGACCAAGAATCTTGCCGACGGAGTTGTTCACTCTCATTTCAGCCCATACGAAACTCCATTCCAAGCGTTCACCAACTACATGAACGTACTATCGGACTTTATCGTTCGCGTTGAAGAGCAATATCCGCTCTCTATCGAAAACGAAGAGCTTAACGCATTGCTCACCACTATCCGCAATCAAGCTCAAGAAATCGAACTTCTCAACAAAGAAGTAGCTTCGATGCGTAATAATATCGAACGTATGGATCCAAACGAGGTGAAGCGCGCCAAAGCCGAGAAAGCTGCAGCAGAAGCAAAAGCAGCAGCAAAAGCTGAAGCAGAAACACCATGCGAAGCTCCGGCTAAGCCTAAGCGCACCTGCAAAAAGCCTGCAACAAAAAAGGCCGAGACAAAGAAAGCCGAGACAAAGAAAGCCGAGAAATAAAAAAGATTTCAACACTCTATATCCAAACGTGGTGCAGCAATGTGCCACGTTTTTTTTATTAATAATATTTGTTGTATCTTTGTGTCATTAACCTAATTACATTGATAAATCTACAACTAATATGAAATTCAAATCAATTTGCGCAATTCTATTTTCAACGTTTTTATCTGTCAGTGCAGCAGCGGATGTAGTTCAAGTCGGTAGCGGTGGTTATTCCACTACTTTCCCCGGCGTAGACTCAGCAAATCGTAACGGATATCCTACAGGCGATCCACGTGTCACCGGCGAAGCAGCTACTAAGCCAATTCCCACCAACGATTGGTGGTCTAATCAACTCTACACCGACCATGCCTCAAATCTTTTCAATTACCCGTTGACAATGCGCACCACCGACAATGGTATCGTCATCTTCAATGGCATCATCGGTCAGGCAGCCGCAGCAGACTCTCCTATGGAAGTAACCGTCGACGGAGTTTCATCGACCGTGACTAAAGTTTCCGACCACTCCGATTGGACTGTAACATTTCGCTGGGGCGATGACAACAACTATATGGAAGCCCTCTCGGGTGTAGGTATGCCTATTGTCTATTTCTCAAAGAACTCAACCGGAGATGTAAAAATCAATACTTCCGCTTGGCAAAACTACACTTTCCGCGACAATGTGGTAATCGTAAAGGGTAGCTACAACAATGCCAACTATGCCATCTATGCCCCCGAAGGTGCGACTTGGACCTCTTCAAATGGCACTCTCACCTCATCGTTAAACGGCAAGAGCTATTGGGCTGTAGCTCTTCTGCCCCACAACGCCTCTAATGTCGAAGAGGTAGCCCTCGCTTGGGAACAATACGCTTTCGCTTTCCCCTCTGAAACTAAATCTGAATACACCTACAACGAATCGACCGGCAAAGTGACCACAACCTTCTCAGTCACTCCCGACGTAAAAGAAGGCAATGGAATGGTACTCCTCGGCCTTCTGCCTCATCAGTGGGCTCATCTCGCTTCGGGTTCACCGGCATTCACAGGCGACACCTACACCTCAGTGCGTGGCGAGCTTCGCATGATGGCTACCAATAGTTTCTCTACTGAATTGACTTTCCACGGCATCCTCCCCACTCTTCCCGCAGCACAATCCACTGCTACAGGATTCTCGCAAGCCGAACTCAACACTCTAATTAATTCAGTTAATTCCTCTCACGGACTTACTGATTGGACTGACTCTTACAATGATGGACAGCTCATCAATCGCCTTATCCAAACGGCACGCATCGCAAAAGAATCAGGCTACGAAGAAGGCTTCCAAACGGCGTTCAATCTCGTGAAAAGCCGGACTGAAAAATGGCTCACTTACTCAGAAGGCGACATCGCTTTCATGTTTTACTATCACGAGCCTTGGACCTCCTTATTAGGCTATCCTGCCGGCCACGGACAAGACACCAACATCAACGACCACCATTTCCATTGGGGATATTTCATACACGCCGCAGCCTTCCTCGAACAATACGAACCGGGCTGGGCCGACAAATTTGGAGATATGATCAACTTGCTCGTCCGCGACGCAGCTTCTACCGACCGCAACGACTCTATGTTCCCCTATCTGCGCAGCTTCAGCCCTTATGCCGGACATTGTTGGGCTAATGGCACCGCCAGCCTTGGCCTTGGCAACGACCAAGAATCAACTTCAGAGTCAATGCAATTTCATTCATCGCTCATCCATTGGGGCACAATCACCGGCAATAAAGCCATTCGCGATCTCGGTATATATATGTATGTGACCGAGCAAACCGCAGTGGAAGAATATTGGTTTGACGCCAACAATCGCAACCTGCCCGACGGCTATCCTCATGCCGTAGTGTCGCGCGTGTTTACCAACGCTTACGACTCCGAAAACTTCTGGGGCGGAGGCATAGCCGGCTCTTATGGTATTGAGCTTTACCCCATCCACGGAGGCTCATTCTACCTGATGAACAATCCGGAATTTGCCTCAGAGTTTTGGACAGCTATCACCACCGATACGGGTATTCTCGCCAACGAATCCAACGCCAACCTCTGGTACGACACCATGTACCAATTCCTCGCAATGATGGATGCCGATAAAGCCATCGAACTTTACAACGCCGGAGGCTCGGCATTGTGCGGACAGAAATTCGGATCATCTAAAGCTCAGACCTACCAATGGATTCACGCTCTTGCTCAGCTCGGACAATTTGATGCCACAATCACTGCCGACTACCCTATCGCTACCGCGTTTGAAAACAATGGCACAATGGCCTATGTAGCTCACAACTATGGAGCGGAAGAAATTGTCGTTACATTCTCCGACGGCTATCAACTCACCGTTCCAGCCGGCACACTTGCCACATCTACCGGAGCAAGCACACTCCCCTCGGTAGCTATCACAGAAGTTTCGGCTACAGAAGTGTTGGTTGGCACTGAAATCACGATCAACGCCGAAGCATCAATCAGCGATGCCACAATCACTTCCGTTGATTTTTATGTAGGCTCAGTGCTTATCGCATCCGACACCGAAGCTCCATATCAATGCACATGGACACCCTCAGCAGCCGGAAATTATTCTGTCACAGCCATCGCTACAACGTCAGAGGGTAAATCCCGCACCTCAAAAGCCGTCGCTATCACCATTAATGAAGAAGACTCCGACGACGATGGCGGCTCCGACGATAGCGGATCTTCGTCGTCGAGTTCATGTTCATATACTGCTTCTACCAACATGGAAGGGCAGGGACAACCATTCACCGACGGATATACACTCTCATTCAAGACCGAAAACGATAATGTCATCGTCACTTGTTCACTGCTTGACACTCAATACGACCTCATCGCCTACGTTTGGGACTACTCAAATGGTTTTGCCGAAAAAGCCATGACACTTGTCGATGGACAGACTTTTTCGGCTACACTTACCGGCTATGAAACAGGAGCAACCATAAAAGTTGCTGTCAAATTCGCATTCCGTGGAGGCATGGCCGTTACAACAATCTACGAATATATCGTAGGCAATGATTGCAGCGGGTCAAGCACAAGCATCGATGATTTGCTCGACGACACTATGGCTCGTCTGTTCCCTAACCCTGCGACCTCGATTGTCAACATCCAATTGCCCGTAGCCGGGCACCTCTATGCATGGAACGCCACCGGCAACCTTGTGATTGAGACCGATGTCGAAGCCAACGATACAATCAATATCGACAATTGGGCATCGGGCATCTACTTCTTCCGCATTGAGACCGCCGAAGGAACCCTCGTCACTCGCCTCATCAAAGAATAAAGGGAACATCTATAAACACAAAAGCACCACCGATACAACATTTGGCGGTGCTTTTGCGTTTTTATAATAAACATTCTATTATGAATAGCAAGAGCAATATCATCACAAGCATCTTTCTCCTCGTAGCAGGAATCCTACTAATCATCTTGCACGACCGCGTCAACATCATTGGCGGCATCGTGACAATCGTTGGACTATTGTTTATTCTGCCGAGCCTCTACAACCTAATCATCCTATTTATTCGCGCTACCGACAGCAAGAAAAACAGCAATGCCAAGACGGCCGGCGTGATTTCAAGCATCGGCGCGCTATGCTTAGGTATATGCATGGTTGCCGTACCCGACTTCTTCGTCAGCGCTTTGGTCTATCTATTTGCCGGACTGCTTGTGATAGGAGGCTTATATCAAATTCTGCTGATTGCTTACGCATCGAAGCCTTTGCGCGCGCCATGGTGGATGTATCTACTCCCATCGTTAGCCGCGATAGCAGGAATCGTATTGCTCGTCACCGACATCCACACTATCGAAAACATAGTAGTACTTATTACCGGCATCTCATTCACAGCCGTAGCCCTCAACTCGTTGCTTGTCTACATAGGAGTCCGATCAGTAACCCCTCCCACCGAGTCCGATCAAGTAGCCGAGCGATAAATCAACGTGCTACAATTTTCGGGTACTATAATGCGACGAGTCGTCGACTCAATATCATCTATCGAGACCGAGCGATAACGCTCTTCGATTGTGTTTATGTCATAGCCCAACATTTCGGCACGAGCCAGCGGCGACGCTTTTTGGCGATAGCCTATCTGCGAGAATATGCGCTGCGCACTGACACGATTTATTGTCCGCTCAAGTTCATACTCCGACAACGACCCATCGGCCAATCGCAGCACTTCCTTTTCGATCACATCTTCTGCTTCGGATATATCTACTCCGTCGTTTATCATCGCATTTATCATCAAGAAACCGGGCTCTACACTACCGATTATCGACGCATCGACATCGGTAAACATATTCGTTCCCATTATTAAATTGCGATAAAAACGCGATGAGCGCCCCGAAGCGAGCAAATCTGTGACAATATCACATTCGATATATCCTTTCTCTCCATGCCCGGGCATAGGATATGCCTTCACTATCATGGTCTGCGGCACATTGCCCGACGCTTCTCCGCGTCGAGCCTCGGTCTGTTCCGGCTCCGGAGCATAAGAGCGTGGAGCAATCTCTCGCCGGGGTATCGGACCAAACCACTTCTCTGCCAAGCGACACACCTCAGAAAATGAAATATTTCCCGTCACCACAAGCACGGCATTGTTGGGTGCATAATGAGAATAGAAAAACTCCTTCACATCATCTTGAGTCACGCTCGCAATATGCTCTAAATTCTTTCCTATCACCGGATAGCGATATGGGTGCGTCTTATATACCAAAGCGCGCAGATGGTGAAACAAATCTCCATACGGCTGATTCAGACACACTTGCTTAAATTCCTCCGACACCACTTGCCGTTGCACCTCAAGAGCTTTGTCACTGAAAGCCAACGCATTCATGCGGTCGCTTTCAAGCCAAAAGGCTGTTTCGGCGTTCTGAGCCGGAAGTATCTCGTAGAAATTGGTAAAATCATTCGATGTCCAAGCGTTGTCACGACCGCCGGCAGCTTCAATAGCGGCATCAAAGTCGGGGATATTGGCCGACCCGCCAAACATCAAATGCTCAAACAGATGAGCCAATCCGGTAAGGTCTGCCGACTCGTCGCGCGAACCCACATCATATAAAAGATTGAGTGCCACCATAGCAGTGGCACTATCATAATGATGTACTACGCGAAGCCCGTTGGCAAGCGTAATGCGATTTACTTCAATCATTCCTTTACGACCTTCATCGATATGATTTTCACATCTTCTTTGGGGCGGTCGTTTCCATCAGTTGCCACCTTCTCAATAGCAGCCACGACATCCATACCCGACACCACTTCGCCATACACCGTGTAGTCGCCATCCAAGTGTGGAGCGCCTCCCACTGTGGTATATGCTTGCTTTTGCTCCTCGGTCAACTTCACCGGGTTGGCAGCCGCAATAGCTTCGGTCTCTTTCACGAGCTTTTCTTGCAGAGCCATCAATCCGGCTTGATCGCGATTGCGGCGCATTGCCATTATCGAATCGCGATGCTCCGATGCCAACTTGTTGAAAATCGATTGCATATTGCGATTTTCAAGTTGCTTCTCCATCTGAGTGAGTTGATTCTGATTAAGCACATTACCGGTCACGATATAGAATTGACAGCCGCTCGAACGCTTTTCGGGATTTACATTATCTCCTGTACGCGCCGCTGCTATCGCTCCGCGCTTATGGAAATGAGTAGGATATAAGATTTCGGCTTCGAGGGTGTAGCCCACGTCGCCCGAACCAAGCATTTTTCCTGCCGGCGCATTTTTCGACTCAGGGTCGCCGGCTTGTATCATAAATTGGCTTATAACGCGATGGAACAATGTACCTTCATAAGTCCCATCGGCCACAAGTTTCAAGAAATTGTCGCGATGACGCGGGGTGTCGCCATACAATCTGATTCTAATCTCGCCAAGCGAGGTGGTGATGTCCACCAACGCATCTTCTTTGTTTATTGTTGTATCCATTGTTGTTGTAGTTTGTTCTGCTACTATACTGTCATTATTTCCTTGTTGCGACTTCGATGCCGCATCTGAGGAGCACGACACCATTGAGATCAATGCTGTCGCGAGAAAAAACATTTTGCTTCGCATATTATTCGCCATTCGTTACATTCCCACCGGGAACATCCGTTTATAAATACGTCGGAAGTTATCGTCTTTGGCATTCAACTCTTCCACATGCTCGGCATAGTCACTGCCCCATATTACAGGAAGCAAATCGCCTATATATCTGCGTTCGCGGTCTTTTTCTATCGCCGATGCGATCAATCGATTTATTGCAGCACGATACTTCTCGCCGTCTATCAAAAACAAATAGCGCGATGCACTGACCACAAATTGCCCTGTAGAGTCTACATTTATCATATTATCGACCAAATCATCTATTATGCTGTTGATATCGTTAATATGATTTGCCATATACTCGTAAGTAAGCAATCCGTCAGGATCTTTTGCGAGCATTTTCTTCACATCTTCGTTCATAATCTATATATCAAGTTTCTGCAAAGATAGTGCAAGTAGCTCGCAATACAAAAAAGTCAAGCTATTTTTTCAATAGAGAAACTGCCGATTCTGCCGTTTTCACCACATAATATCCTGATGGAAGGTGCGAAACTTCCACTACGCAACTTGTCTCACTATCTGAAAAACACCCTTATATGTATTTATCCAATTTAACCACCCATCCTCCGAAATTAATATATTTTCAACATTTATTCACTTATTCACATCACACTTTCCGCTTTCGCCATTTTTCACTAACTTTGCAATCCAAAATTCATTGATATATGAAAGACTTTATAAAAATACTTCTTCGTTTTGTCCCGCCATACAAGCATTTTTTGGCGCTAAACATCATTTTCAATATCCTCGCCGCATTTCTTACACTCTTCTCCTTTGCCGTTATCATTCCGATTCTCGAAATGCTTTTTCAAATCAATGAAGGTAGCTACGAGTATATGACACTCGACGCGGCATCGCTAAAAGATGTGGCTATCAATAATTTCTACTTCTACACTCAGCAAGCCATCGATTCGTGGGGTCCATCATGGACGCTCGCCGCGCTCGCCGCATTGCTCGTGGTGATGACTGCTCTCAAGACCGGTGTGACCTACCTCAGCTCCTACTTCATAGTGCCGATGCGCTCCGGCATAGTGCGCGATATTCGCAACTTTGTCTACGACAAGATAGTCACTCTTCCTATCGGATTTTTCACCACCGAGCGCAAGGGCGACGTCATGGCTCGCATGAGCGGCGACGTGGCTGAGATTGAAAATTCCATCATGTCGTCGCTCGATATGATGTTTAAGAACCCGGTGATGATTATCGTGTGTCTCTGCATGATGATTATCATCAGTTGGCAACTCACCGTCTTTGTCCTCATTCTTCTGCCCATCGCCGGGTTAGTGATGGGGCGCGTCGGAAAGCGACTCAAACGCCAATCGCTCGAAGGGCAGACTCAGTGGGGGTTGCTTATGTCAAACATCGAAGAGACTCTCGGCGGACTTCGCATCATCAAGGCTTTCAATGCCGAAAGTAAAGTTGTAGGACGCTTCCATCGCGAAAATCAAGTATTCTACAAAATATCCAACCGCATAGCCCGACGCCAATCGCTCGCTCACCCCATGAGTGAATTTCTCGGCACAGTCACCATCGCCATAGTCCTTTGGTTTGGAGGCTCGCTCATCCTCAATGGAGTATCGTCGATCAACGCGGCTTCGTTTATCTACTATATGGTGATATTCTATAGTATCATCAACCCTGCCAAAGAGTTGTCGAAAGCCGCTTATTCTATCCAAAAAGGACTTGCATCGATGCAACGCGTCGACAAGATTCTCGGCGCCGACAACCCGATAAAAGATCCCGAAAAACCTAAAGCTATTAAAGACCTAAAGGGTGAAATCGACTATCGCAATGTATCGTTTGGCTACTCCGAAAAGACCGTAATCGACGATATTTCGCTTCATATACCGGCCGGAGCTACTGTCGCTCTCGTAGGGCAATCAGGCTCCGGGAAATCGACCATGGCCGATTTGTTGCCTCGATTCTACGACGTCGACGCCGGCGCTATCACTATCGATGGCATCGATGTGCGCGACATGCGAGTTCACGGCCTACGCTCCATGATGGGCAACGTAAACCAAGAAGCTATCCTTTTCAACGACACGTTCTACAACAATATCACTTTCGGCGTCAAAGATGCCACTATGGAGCAGGTGGTTGAAGCCGCTAAGATAGCCAACGCACACGAATTTATCATCGCATCGGAGCAAGGCTACGACACCCCTATCGGCGACCGCGGATGTCGCTTGTCGGGCGGTCAACGTCAACGCCTGTCGATAGCTCGTGCCATCTTGAAAAATCCGCCGATACTTATCCTCGACGAAGCCACTTCGGCTCTCGACTCCGAAAGCGAGCACGTAGTGCAAGAGGCTCTCGACCGCCTTATGGAAAATCGCACCACCCTCGTCATCGCTCACCGTCTTTCGACAATACGCAATGCCGACATCATCTGCGTGCTCCATGAGGGTCGCATCGTAGAGCAAGGCACCCACGACGAGTTGATTGCCCTCAATCGCTACTACAAGCGTCTTGTCGACATGCAAAAATTCTGATTCACTCACCAAGATGAAAAATATAGCCATTCTCGCATCGGGCAACGGCTCTAACGCTGAAGCCATCGCTCGCTACTTTACCTCTCACCCCGACATCAAAGTTGCCATCGTAATATCCAATCGCGCCAAAGCCGGTGTTCACCAACGTGTCAACGCATTAGGTATTCCGTCTATCACTATTGGCAAAGATGATTGGGAGTGCGGACAGCCTGTCGTAGAAATAATTCGCAGCCACAACATCGACCTCATTGTCCTTGCCGGATTCATGCGTCGCATCCACGACTGCATCATCGATGCTTACCCAAATCGCATCATCAACATCCACCCATCGCTGCTTCCGCGTCACGGCGGACCGGGCATGTGGGGACATCATGTTCACGAAGCGGTTCTCGCCGCCGGCGACACTGAGAGCGGCATCACCATCCATCATGTTACCTCAGAGATTGATGGTGGCGCAATCATTTTCCAAGCATCATGCGAAGTTAAGTCCGACGACACTCCCGACTCGCTCGCCGAGCGTATTCATACCCTTGAGCATCGCCATTTCCCGAGGGTTATAGAAATGCTTCTCACTCAATAACTTTTAGCGATTGTTCACAATAAAATTTCAGAAAGCTCGTTAAATCAATAATGACTATACGACGCAACATATTTCTAATCCTTTTGATAGCATTGATAGCTGCAACATCGATGCCACTATCGGCGCAGCGCAACGACAAGTTGCTCAATCGTCCGTATGCCGACCTACGCCGCTGGCATCTTGGTTTTTCAGTTGGATTGCATGTACAAGGGATTCAATTCACCCACAATGGCTACACTACTCCCGAGGGGGAGACTTGGTTTATGGAACAGCCATCTTATTCTCCGGGATTTTGCGTAAACGGACTGCTTGACATCCGACTCAACGACTATTTCAGTGTGCGCTTCACCCCCGGTATGTACTTCGGCAACAGAAATGTCGATATGATCGACACCTCCACAGGAGCCACCGAGTCGCAAAACATCAAAACCAACTTGATAGTATTGCCTCTCGACCTGAAATTTGCCGCTCAGCGCTACCGCAACGTGCGCCCTTACATGGTGGGCGGCATCATGCCGGCGTTCGACATATCCAAAAAGCGAGGCGAGATACTCCAGCTCAACAGTTCCGACTTCTATCTTTCGGTAGGCTTCGGATGCGATTTTTATCTCCCGTTTTTCAAGTTAAATCCGGAGATAAAATTCTGCTTCGGACTCTCTGATGTACTCAACCACGACCGCCCCGATCTGGAAGACGACCCAACGAAGCTAAAATTCACTCAATCACTCACCAAAGCAACATCAAAAATGGTGGTGCTTACATTCTACTTCGAATAATTGCAAATGTTGTCACGCCATCTCAGATATATTTTGCTTGTTGCCATCTCACTGATAGCAACTACTGATGTCGTAGCACAAATCGACGCTCAGTTCACTCAATATTTCGAGGTGCCATCCTACTATAACCCCGCAGCCATCGGTCGCACCGACTTCATAAACATTCGCGGAGGCTCTCGGTTGCAATGGGTAGGCATCCCTAAAGCCCCAAAAACATTCCTCGTCACAGCCGATATGCCGTTGAAGTTGCTCAACAAACGTTTCGGAGTGGGACTCGTGATGCAGCAAGAGAGCATGGGTCTCTACAAAAACATGAGTCTCGGCGCTCAGCTCGGCTACAAGCTCAAACTATTCAAAGGCGAACTTACCGTGGGACTTCAACTCGGATTTATCAACGAAAAATTTTCCGGTACCGAAGTTATCCTCCCCGATGGCGACGACTACCATCAAGGCACCGACGATGCGATTCCCACGTCCGACATTGCCGGCAACGCTTTCGACCTCGGACTCGGAGTGTTCTACACCCACCGACTCTTTTGGGCAGGCATCTCAGCCACTCACCTCACCTCGCCCACTATCACCATGTCGACCGATGGCACAGAGGCTAAAAACTACGAATTTGAGGCAGGTCGTGTACTCTATTTTATGGTCGGCAGCAATATTCCGATAAAAAATACGTTATTTGAAATACAGCCATCGTTGATGGTCAAGTCAGACTTAACTTTCACTCAAGCCGAAATCACCGGAAGAGTTCGCTATAACAAATTCATCTCTTTTGGCCTCGGTTATCGCCTTGATGATGCAGTGTCGGCAATGGTAGGCGTCGAATACAAAAACTTTTTCTTCGGCTACAGCTACGATTATCCGACCTCCGACATCTCGAAAGCGAGCAGCGGAAGCCACGAGATTTTTGCCGGCTATAGGCTCAAACTCGATCTTTCAGAAAAGAATAAAAACAAACACAAGAGCATACGCATAATGTAATTATGAAAAAATCTGCATTTATAATTCCTATCATAGCCACTGCCATGATGACTTCGTGCGCTTTGACCGGCAAAAAAAGCTCGGCAGGCGGCGAAGTGACCGGCGTGGGCGGAACTTCTTGGGCTGAACCTACCCCATACGGAATGGTTCTCGTCAGTCGCGGCTCCATGCAAGTAGGACCTCAGTCGGCCGACAGTCTATGGAATCTAAAAGCCGATCCTCGTGGCATATCGGTCGATGGATTTTGGATGGACGAAACCGAAATCACCAACTCAAAATATAAGCAATTTGTATTCTGGGTGCGCGACTCCATTATCCGCGAGCGTCTTGCCGACCCCGCTTTTGGTGGTGACGAAGAATTCAAAATCGAAGAAGACCGCGAAGGCAACCCAATCACTCCTCACCTCAATTGGAACAAAGCCATTCCTTGGCGCAACCCCAATGAGGACGAAGCGCGTGCCATCGAAAGTGTGTATCGCACCAACCCCATCACCGGGGCTCGCGAACTCGATCCCGAGCAGCTCAACTATCGCTACGAGATCTACAACCACACCGAAGCGGCCAAGCGCAAGCATCGCCTCAACCCGGCTCGTCGCGTCTACAACACCGACCTACCCGTGCCTACCGATGTGCCCATCATATCGAAAGACACTGCCTACATCAACGATGAGGGCGAAATCGTGCGCGAAACTATCACTCGCGGACTTACCGGCGACTACGACTTCCTCAACACATATATAGTAAATGTATATCCCGACACCACTGCGTGGATCAACGACTTCGAAAACGCTTATAACGAACCTTACGTGAGAATGTATTTCTCTCACGGAGGTTACAGCGAATACCCCGTGGTAGGTGTAAGCTGGGAACAAGCCAACGCATTCGCCAACTGGCGCACCGACTATCTCCGCCGTGCGCTCGGCAAAGAAGGCGTCTACATTGAGCCATATCGTCTCCCCACCGAAGCCGAATGGGAATATGCCGCTCGTGCCGGAGTCAATGAAAACAAATATCCTTGGGAGGGCGACTTGACGCTCAGCGAAGATCGCGGTTGCTTCTACGCCAATTTTAAGCCGGCCGAAGGCAACTATGTACGCGACGGGCAACTTATCACATCTCGTGTCGGGACATATTCGCCCAACGATTTCGGCCTATATGATATGGCCGGTAACGTGAGTGAATGGACCTCTACTGCCTACACCGAAAGCGTCGGAGAGCTCACTTCCGACCTCAACCCCGAATATCGTTACGACGCCGCCAAAGAAGACCCCTACAAAATGAAACGCAAGATTGTGCGTGGCGGTTCGTGGAAAGACGTCGCCCACAACATTCGTTCCGACATCCGCATGTGGGAATACCAGAACGAGCAGCGCTCCTACATCGGATTCCGCTGTGTGCGCACTCAAATCGGTTTTGCTCGCGGTCAAGGTGGCAGCAAAAAATAATATTCAATTCATCGACTAATCATTAGAATATTTCTCCAAAATGGGAAAAATCAAAAGATATAAAAACAGCATCGAACGCTTCCTCTCCGGCGATAAAGGTCAGCGATTTTTCAACTTCGCCTATTCTATCGGTGCAGCAATCGTAATTTGGGGTGCTCTCTTCAAGCTCCTCCACCTTCCCGGAGGTAACCTCCTTCTCACAATCGGTATGGGCACCGAAGTCTTGATGTTCGTTCTCTCGGCATTCGACCGTCCGCCAAAATCCTACAATTGGGAAGAGGTATTCCCCGTGCTTGACTCCAAAGACCCCGAAGATCGCCCCGACTTCAATAGTGGTGGCGGCATCGTTATCGGCGGCGCCTCTGCCGGCGAGAGCAAAGCAGCAAGCAGCTCAGTAGCTGCAGTAACCCTTAACCCCGAGCAAGCCGGTATAGCAGGTGTGCCTTTCGCTACCGAAATCACTGCTGCCACTCAACAATATCTCGACCAAATGGCAGCTATCACGTCTCAGATGCAACAGCTCTGCGATACCACTCAAGCGCTCAACAAGGTGAGCGACACCCTGTTAGAATCGTATCGCGCCATCACCGAGAACTCCGAAAACATCACTCGCAGTTCGACCGGCTACGTTGAGCAGATGCAAGACCTCAACCGCAACATCAACGGACTCAACACCATCTACGAGATACAACTCAAGAGCGTATCGTCGCAGCTCGACTCTATCGACCGCGTCAACCGCGGCATAAAAGACATCCGCGACATGTATGAAAAGAGTTCGGCTCAGAGCGCTCGCTACTGCGAAGAAACCGAAAAGATGGCTCGCTATATGCAACAGCTCAACTCCGTATACGAAAAGATGATCACCGCCATGACCATCAATATGTATCGCCCCATGATGGGTGGAGCTGAAATGCCATCGCCCGACAACTCTACCCCTTCAGAAAACGTTTAATCCGACAACACCCTATATCATATAATTAATGGGATCTAACAACACAAGGCTATCGGCTCGTCAGAAGATGATAAACCTCATGTATATCGTCCTCACCGCCATGCTCGCCCTCAATGTATCGTCAGATGTGCTCAACGGATTCAACCAAGTCGAAGACGGATTGACACGCTCTAACGACAATATGGGTCAGCGCAACGACGACCTTTACAATCGCCTTGAAGCATTCAACGAGCAAAACCCCGACAAAGGAGGCGTTTGGTACGACAAAGCATCTGAAGTACGCCGCAACACTGCGTCGCTCTACAATCTCATCGACTCGCTGAAAATTGCGATTGTCAAGAAAGCCGACGGCGATGACGCCGACATTAACGATATTCAGCATCAAGACGACCTCGAAGCGGCCGGAGTGGTGATGCTGTCGCCCGGCAAGCGCAACGGAGAGCGACTTCGCAAGCAGATCGATGCCTATCGCGAATATATCTCCGCAATAATGACCGACTCGGTAAAACGCAACATCGTTGCCACCGCTCTGTCGACAAAACCTCAATTCAACGCCAAGACCATCAGTAATGCCAACTGGGAAGAGACCATGTTCGACAATATGCCCGTCGTAGCTGCCGTAACTTTGCTCACCAAACTGCAAGCCGACGTGCTCAATGCCGAAGGCGAAGCGTTGGCAACCCTGCTCACAAACGTCGACCTTGGCGACGTGCGCGTCAACAAGCTCAACGCGTTCGTAATTCCTCAGTCGCGCAACGTGATGCAAGGAAGCAAATACTCGGCCAACATCGTTCTTGCAGCAGTCGACACCACTCAGCGCCCGGTAATCTATATCAACAACACCAAGCTCGACAACGAATTTGGATTGTACGAATTCATTACCTCAAAGACCGGAACATACGACTATTCAGGATACCTCGAAGTGCCTCACGGAGACGGCTCTGTCACTCGCCACGACTTCACATCGTCTTACACCGTGATTGAGCCTACGGCAACCATTTCGGCTACGATGATGAATGTGCTCTACGCCGGCATCGACAACCCGATGAGTATCTCTGTCCCCGGAGTTCCCAACTCGGCAATATCAGCTTCTATGACCAACGGAACGCTCACTCGCAAGGGCGACCTATGGCAAGCCCACCCCACTAAGGTAGGCACAGAAGCCGTCATTACGGTCACAGCCAATATCAACGGACGCTCGCAAACCGTGGCTACGACCTCGTTCCGCGTACGCAAGCTCCCCGACCCGACACCCTACATCGCCTACACCGACGCAAAAGGCAATCCGGAGCGCTACAAAGGCTCTCGTCCGTTCCCCAAGACTCTGCTCTTGCAAGCTGCCGGCATTGAGGCTGCCATCGACGACGACCTACTCAATGTGCAATATCGCGTCATCAGTTTCGAGACTGTATTCTTCGACTCGATGGGCAACGCCATACCCGAAGTGTCGCAAGGTGCCAACTTCTCTCAACGTCAGAAAGACTCGTTCCGTCGTCTGTCGCGCGGCAAGCGATTCTACATATCTCGTGTGCGCGCAGTAGGGCCCGACGGCATCGAGCGCGACCTTGCTCCAATGGAAGTCATTGTAAATTAAAACTCTATATCAAACCGCATATTCATACACTCATGATGAAATCATTAGGAAAATATATCGTTCTCGCATTCGTAGCATTCGGCATCGCGGCCTCTGCTACTGCACAAGAATCATCAAGTAGCAGCGTGGTTCGCCGTCGTTCTACCGACGACCGCAAAAAGCAACAGCAGCAAGACGGTACGCAAATCACTCAACGCATGCAAGCATTCTACGAAGAGCAACCCACATCCGAAGCCGACCTTTCGTGGATGAGAGTAATCTATCGCGAACTTGACCTCAACGAAGTAAAAAACGCACCACTCTACTTCCCCGAAGAGCCCACCGAAGACGGCGAAAACCTTTTCCGTATCATCATGCGCCTTCTCGCATCCAATAGTATTCCCGCTTATGAATACCTCGACGGACGCGAAGTGTTCACCGATGCCTATCGCATAAAAGTGAAAGACATGCTCGACCGCTTCCACGTGCTCTACACCGAAGCAAAAGGCTCTACCGAAAAAAATCCAAAATTCACCATCGAAGAGAGCGACGTCCCTTGCAACGAAGTGCTTAGTTACTACATCCTTGAACGTTGGCAGATGGACTCTCGCAGCAATCGTATGCACACCATCGTCGAAGCAATATGCCCAGTGCTCCATCGCTCAGGCGACTTCGGAGGAGAACCTATCAAATACCCGATGTTTTGGGTGAAATTCGATGCTCTTCGTCCCTACCTCACTCAGCAAAACATCTTCATCGACGACGACAACAATCTCGCCAAATACACTTACGACGATTTCTTCCAACTCGCCATGTATGATGGCGAGATCTACAAGACTCGAAATCTTCGCAACAAGTCGATGATGCAACTTTATCCCGACCCCGACGACCGCAAGCGCGCGCAAGACAGCATCCAAAATCGCTTGACTACGTTCGAGGACAAGATGTGGGTTCCTTCTCGCGAAGAAATTATTGCTGCTCGCGAAGCGCGTGAGGAAGCTGAAGCCCTTGCTGCCGGCGACTCTACATCCATCGCATCACGCTACGACAAAGCCTCCGAGAAGAAGCGCTCGGCTCGCTCTACCAAGCGCGCTAAAAAGCAAAAAGAAAAAAAAGCTAAAGTCGAAAGTTCTAACAACGACGCCCCAAAGAGCGCAGTTCGCTCTGTAAGACGCCGCAAATAATTTCACACCATCTAACACCACTCTCCTATGAGCGACAAAAACTTCGTCATCACCATCGGACGCCAATTTGGTAGCGGTGGACGTGAGCTTGGCAAGCTCCTTGCCGAAAAGCTCGGTATCGATTTCTACGACAGCCGATTGCTTGGCGAAGCCGCCAAACGCTCAGGTGTCAATCCGGAGTTTTTTGAGCGTTCCGACGAAAAAGCGCCATCGTTCATAAGCGGATTGTTCACGTTCAGCTACGGCTACAACAATTTCCACTACTATGCCGGCTCATCGGCAATCTCCGACGATAGCATCTATCGCACACAGTGTGACGTGATTCGCGCCATTGCCGAACAAGGTTCTTGCGTCATCGTAGGGCGTAGTGCCGACTATGTGTTGCGCGACCATCCTCGATGCCTGAATATCTTCATCCACGCATCGATGGACGACCGCATCGCGCGCATCATGCGACGTGGCGACAAACCCACTGCCGAGCAAGCTCGCGCCTTGGCCGAAAAGACCAACAAACTACGCGCCAACTACTACAACTTCTACACCGACAAGACTTGGGGTGACGCAGCATCCTATGACCTCACATTCAATTCGTCACTTCTTCCGATGGACGAAATTGCCAACCTCGTCATCGCCTATCTCCACGCCCGTTTCAACATATAGTCCCAGAATTTCGATTTTTCATCTAAATTTCTTATATTTGCAAAAACATCATAGCAAATATTATTCAGATGACAGAAAAGACTCGGGCACCACGAAATAGAACAATTTCCATCTCAGAAGAAGAAATAGATTATCTTAAGGCACTACTATCCACCCCTGAATCCATCCAGCAAAGTTCTGATTTTTCAAACAAATTAATTCATGCTGATTTAATGGATGTCATTAATCATATCCCTAATGAAATAGCCGATTTGATTATAATAGATCCTCCATATAATCTCACTAAAGACTTTCACGGAAACAAATTTCATGCGACCAATTCAAATGAGTATGAATCATACTTAAGAAGTTGGTTTATATCTGTTTGTGACAAATTAAAGCCTAATGGTTCTCTGTATATGTGTGGAGACTGGAAATGCTCGTCATCTATGCAACGAGTCATCGAAGAGCACCTGACAATCGTAAACAGAATTACATGGCAGCGAGAAAAAGGGCGCGGAGCCAAATCAAATTGGAAAAATGCAATGGAAGACATCTGGTTTGCAGTCAAAAATCCAACTGACTATTTTTTTAATGTCGATGCCGTCAAAATGAAACGAAAAGTCATTGCTCCTTATAAAGAAAATGGAAAACCTAAAGATTGGGAAGAATCTGAGAATGGCAATTTTCGCATTACGTATCCTTCTAATTTTTGGGATGACATCAGTATTCCTTTTTGGTCCATGCCGGAAAACACGGATCATCCTACACAAAAGCCAGAAAAATTAATCGCTAAAATTATTTTGGCATCATCAAAACCTGGCGATATAATTTTAGATCCTTTTATGGGTAGTGGTACATCATGCGTTGTTGCAAAAAAGCTCAATCGCAAATATATCGGCATTGACCTCCAAGAGCAATATTGTTTATGGGCCGCTAAACGCATAATAAATGCCGAAAACGATGCAACCATACAAGGATATGCGGATGGAGTTTTTTGGGAACGAAATACTTTAAATATGCAAAATAAATCAAAAGGGATTAATGAACTTAATAAAAACGAATACGATTTATTTAATACCATCATATAAACATGCATCATTCTATTAAAGAGTTTGTTGACTTCATTCTTTCCAAAGCGCCTCAGCACAATAAATTTGCATTAGTCGTAGATTGCGTTAACACTTTTAACTTAATCAAAGACAGATCTGTGTTTCATAATGATTATTTTGCAGTAAGATTCAGTTCATCTAAAGACAAATCTTTTAGCAACACCATATTATCGCTTTCTCATTTGGAGAAATATGATCATATCCCTTTTTTTGTTGTTTTATGTAGCAAAAGCACCCACAACTTAATCTATTTAGCTAATTCAACATTCTTAAAGAAAATCAGCCATAGCTCAAAAGAACTCTCTATGACCAACATAAAAGGAAGTTTTAATGGCTCCGATATTTTCAAAGAAATATATGGCATGACAAATTCGCCCGATAATTTCGAGGAATTATTTTCAATTCATCAAGGTCTTGAATGGAACGACAATCTTCAACGATTAGTCGAATGTACCAACAATATAGTTGGAGTAGGACAAAAATTTCAGCCAACGGACTCCGAAGTCAAAACGATTTATAACTCTATTACTCGTGCTCAACGATTTGTATCGTCTCAACAATTCAACATCTTAAAAGAAGATTTAGACCAACGTTGCAACAATGTCAAGGACGCTATTTTAGTAGCATCACACATTGACAATGTCAATATTAGAGGGAGACTTATTGAAGCTATTATTACAGCCGATGACCAACAGCGCACTAAATTATTACGCGAAATTGCATCAATCGAAAAAGAGCTCCCATCTTATGACTCTGAAAACAACCTTGGCGATTATATTCGTCGATTCGATTCTGATAATAATACATACACCGACATCAAAACTAAAGTAATATACTTAAACTCATCTCCTAAAGCCTACAACATTGATAAATTCTTACAGGTGATGTCAGAGCCCGATTCAATTTTCATGTTTTTCTTTATTGCGATTGACGATAACAACATTATTAATACAGTCTTATGCTCCGTATTTCATAATACACTCATTGATGCCTCTATCATTCAAAACCATTGGTCTGGTCGTAATTCAAGAGGAACAGTTCAACTCCAATCAAAAACTCTTAACGAAATCGTAAAAAAGAATACGTTTGTCAATAAAATTAATAGTTCTAAGGCTACTGAATATTTGTGTAAATTATTAGCTCTTTAGATTTGCTTGACAGAACTCAATGTATACTAAACACTAAGACAACTTTTTATTGATACTTGCATATAACTCTCATCTGTACAAATTATTGAAGTTACCCCTTTAATAATTTCCATATTTCAGAGCAGAGTATTAATTTTGCAGTATAAAACAAATAATGCATATATACTCAATTATACAATAATGGAAAAGAACTTCAAACGCACTCTCATCACTACTGCTCTCCCCTATGCCAACGGACCCGTTCATATAGGGCATCTTGCCGGCGTGTATGTCCCTGCCGACATTTACGCTCGCTATCTCCGCCTCAATGGTCAAGACGTCGTGATGATTGGCGGTAGCGACGAGCATGGTGTGCCCATCACTATCAAAGCTAAAGCCGAAGGGGTTACTCCGCAGGACATTGTCGACCGCTACCACAAGATTATCAAAGATTCGTTTGAAGAACTCGGCATTTCGTTCGACATCTATTCGCGCACCTCGTCTGATATTCACCACGACACTGCAAGCGAATTTTTCCGCCGTCTCTACGACAAAGGCGAATTTGTCGAGAAAACCTCTATGCAGCTCTACGATGAGCAAGCCAACCAATTTCTCGCCGACCGCTATGTCATAGGCACATGCCCTCATTGCAAAAACGAACGCGCCTACGGCGACCAATGCGAAGCGTGTGGCACCTCACTCAATGCCACCGACCTTATCGAGCCTCGCTCTGCTATCACCGGCAACAAGCCTGTGTTGCGCGAAACCAAACACTGGTATCTGCCTCTCGATAAATGGGAGTCAATGCTTCGCAAGTGGATTCTCGACGGACACAAGGAGTGGAAGACCAACGTATATGGTCAATGCAAGTCGTGGCTCGACCTCGGTCTGCAACCTCGTGCCGTAAGTCGCGACCTCGATTGGGGTGTACCCGTACCGGTTGAAGGTGCCGAAGGGAAAGTGCTCTATGTATGGTTTGATGCCCCCATCGGCTACATTTCCAACACTAAAGAGCTACTTCCCGATTCGTGGGAACGCTACTGGAAAGACCCTGAAACACGCATCATCAACTTCATCGGCAAGGACAATATCGTGTTCCACTGCATCGTATTCCCGGCGATGTTGGCTGCTTATGGCGACAATTACCAACTCCCCGACAACGTACCCGCCAACGAGTTCCTTAATCTCGAAGGAGACAAAATTTCTACATCTCGCAACTGGGCAGTATGGCTTCACGAATACCTCGTCGACTTCCCCGGCAAGCAAGACGTACTCCGTTACGTCCTCACTGCCAATGCACCTGAAACCAAAGACAACGATTTCACTTGGCGTGATTTCCAAGCTCGCAACAACAACGAGTTGGTAGCCATCCTTGGCAACTTTGTCAATCGCGCCATTGTCCTCACTCACAAATATTTCGATGGAAAAGTCCCTGCTGCCGGAGCTTTGCAACAAATCGACAGCAACACTTTCGCCGAGCTGGCTCAAATCAAGCAATCGCTCAGCGAAAATCTCAATACATTCCACTTCCGTGCAGCCCTTCAGGACGCTATGGCGATTGCTCGTCTCGGCAACAAATATCTCCAAGAGACTGAGCCGTGGAAGCTCGCCAAGACCGACATGGAGCGCGTGGCTACCACCCTCAATGTAGCGCTACAACTTTGTGCCAACATCGCTGTGGCTTGCGAGCCTTTCCTCCCATTCATGTCGAAGAAACTTTGCAAAATGCTCTCTCTTTCCGACCTGTCTTGGGATCTCGTAGGCTGCAACTCAATACTCGCTGCCGACACTGCAATCGGTCAAGCAGAACTTCTCTTTGAGAAGATTGAGGATTCGGCCATTCAAGCGCAAATCGATCGTCTGCAGCAAACCAAAGAAGCCAACAAAGTCAACGCTTGGAAAGCAGCTCCGCAAGCCGACGACGTTGATTTCGACACATTCTGCCGTGCTGATCTTCGCGTAGGCACAGTGCTCGAATGTAAGCGCGTCCCCAAAGCAGACAAGCTCTTGCAATTTCTCATCGACGATGGCCTCGAAAAGCGTACTATCGTATCCGGCATTGCCAAATACTACGAGCCCGAACAGCTCATCGGCAAGCAAGTGGTGTTTATCGCCAACCTTCCACCGCGCAAGCTCAAAGGCGTGGTGTCACAAGGCATGATTCTTTCAGCCGAGAACGCCGACGGCTCTCTCGTAGTCATCTCTCCATCGGCTCCTGTCGCTCCCGGTGCTCAAGTTAAATAATATCACACCATGCACGACTCGCGACAACCCCACATTCTCATCATCTATACCGGTGGCACTATAGGAATGATTGAAAATCCCGAAAATCATTCCTTGCAGCCATTCAACTTCACCTACTTGATTGAGAATGTACCCAAAATAAAAATGCTTGACTACAAAATCGAGCATATCCAATTTCACCCTCCTATCGACTCATCCGACATGGATCCGGAGCGATGGAAAGAAATTGCACGTCACATCGAAGCCAATTTCGACCGCTTCGATGGGTTTGTCGTTCTACATGGCACCGACACGATGGCCTATACCGCCTCGGCACTATCGTTCATGCTCGAAAATCTGCATAAACCGGTCATCATCACCGGCTCGCAGCTTCCTATCGGCGAAGTGCGTACCGACGGCGAAGAAAACCTCATCACAGCTCTGCAGATTGCCGCTGCCACCGACTTCAACGGCGCTCCTATGGTGCAAGAAGTGGCGATTTTGTTTGAAAACTATCTTTGGCGCGGAAATCGCTCCACAAAGATGAGTGCCGACAATTTCAACGCTTTCAAGTCCAACAACTACCCCTCTCTTGCCAAAATCGGCTTGTCGATTCACTTCAATCCCGAAGCTCTCTGGCGCGTACAAGCCCGCCGACCTCTTAAAGTGCAATACGAGATGGACACCAACGTGATGTTTCTCGACCTAAACCCGGGCATTACCGAATCGGTACTCCGTCATCAGCTTTCGGCACCGGGCATCAAGGGTATTGTCCTTAAGACATTCGGCGCTGGAAACGCACCCACCTACTCATGGTTTACAAATGCCATCCGCGAAGCCATCGACCATGGCATCGTAATCGTCAACGTCACCCAATGTGTCAACGGCGGCGTCAACTCCAAACGCTACCTGTCGGGCAATCGCCTGGCAAGCACCGGCGTAATCTCCGGACACGACATCACCTCCGAAGCCGCTATCACCAAGCTGATGTATCTATTCGGTCTCGGACTATCGGCCGACGACATTCGCCACTATTTCAATTGCAACATCTGCGGAGAAGTCACTCTCCGTCACTCAACACTATATTCCGATGAAATTCAGATCCCTCGTCGATTGGATATGGATTGATCTCGATGACACTCTCCAAGACTTCCACGCCAACTCCCACCAAGCCCTATTGTGGCTCTACGATGCCGCTCGTTTAGATCGGTGGCATAGTTTGCCCGAGGAATGGGTTGAGTGCTATATGCGCCACAATGCCGCTTTGTGGGCGCTCTACAACGTGGCAGCCATCACCAAAGACGAGCTTCGTCATCGTCGCTTCACGCTCCCCCTCATCGAAGGAGGATGCCCCGTCGACACCGCCGACTCCCTCTCGGCATCGCTTGACGTCACCTATCTCGACTTTCTCGCCCAAGGGCGCATCATGATACCCGGAGCCATCGAGTTGCTCGACCACATCAAAGCACAAGGCTACCACATCGGCATCCTCAGCAACGGCTTCAAAGAAGTGCAATATCGCAAAATCAAGACTGCCGGTATCGAAAGCTACATCGACCTCGTAGTTCTCAGCGACGACATAGGAATAAACAAGCCTGACGCGCGCATTTTCAATCACGCACTAAAACTCGCCAACTCCTCCCCCTCGCGCACACTCATGATTGGCGACAATCCCTCGACCGACATCGACGGAGCCATCAACGCCGGCTGGCATGCCATCCATTTCAATCGCGACGGACAAGGCGCACCTCACCCCTCTGCCATCGTAGTCAACACCCTTGCCGACATCATTCCATTCCTCTAAATATCACCCCGATATTCGCATTTTCGCCCTTTTTCTTTACAAAAATTGTTTTTTTTGCAATTATTTTGTCGGCTATCGCAAAATTATCCGTATATTTGAAACCGCTATTGCCCGATTGGTGGCAACGCAAACTTATACTAACTAAAACATTTTTTGTGTAATGGAACCGCGTAAAATGTCTGACGCTGCCGAAAACGCAGTTCAAGACGTAACCTTGAATGAAGAAAATGTCATCGACAACCCCGTTGCCGATGCACAGCAAGATGTAACCGAAGTGATTGAGCCCGAAAAGCAACTCACCAAAGACGAAGTCATAGCCCAAGCCGCCGAGCTTGCCGGCAAAGATGCCGACGATATCTCGCGCGACGAGGTGACACGTCTGAAGCAGATATTCTACGCCATTCGCAACAATGAGATTGCGCTTCAGAAAGAAGCATTCCTCGCTGCCGGGAACGAAGAGTCGGCGTTTGCCGCTCTCCCCGACGAAGCCGAAGCCCAATTCAAAGAACTCCTTAATAATATAAAGGAGAAAAAAGCGGCTCGACTTGCCGAAGTAGAAGCAATCCGCCTGAAAAACCTTGAGGCCAAACGTGCCATCATCGACGAAATCGAGAAAATAGCTGCCGACACCGACAATGTAGGCCGACAATATCCGCGCGTCAAAGACCTCCAACAAGCGTTCAAAGAGCCGGGAGAAGTACCCCCCACCGAGCAAACCGACCTCTGGAAGAGCTATCAAGCTGCAGTAGAGCACTATTACGACCAGCTCAAAATCAATAAAGACTTGCGCGACTACGACTTCCGAAAGAACCTCGAAGCCAAGATGCTCCTCATCGACGAAGCCGAAAAGCTCAACGACGAAGCCGACGTGATCACTGCATTCCGTCGCCTCCAGGATCTTCACGACAAGTGGCGCGAAATAGGTCCCGTGGCTAAGGATATCCGCGACGAGATATGGAATCGCTTCAAGGACGCTTCTGCCCTTGTCAACAAAAAATACCAAACTCACTTCGAAGAGCGCAAGAGCGCCGAACGCGAAAACGAAGCTGCCAAAACAGCAATCTGCGAGCGCGTCGAAGCACTCGACTTCTCTTTGCTCAAGACCTACGCCGCTTGGGACGAAATGACCAAGACCATCATCGAAGCGCAAGAAGAGTGGAAAAAGCTCGGCTACGCTTCGCGCAAGGTCAACAACACCCTCTTTGCCCGCTTCCGCGAGACATGCGACAAGTTCTTCAACGCCAAAGCCGACTTCTTCAAGAAGATGAAAGACGACCTCGCAGTCAACCTCGAAAAGAAAATAGCCCTTTGCGAGCGCGCCGAAGCACTCAAAGACAGCACCGACTGGAAAAAGACAGCCGAAGCCCTCGTGGCTCTTCAGCAAGAGTGGAAGACCATCGGAGCTGTAGCCAAGAAGCACTCCGACGCCGTTTGGCGCCGTTTCCTTGACGCTTGCGACTACTTCTTCGAACAGCGCAAGAAAAACATGTCGGGCACTCGCCAGACCGAGCAAGCCAACCTCAAGCTCAAGCAAGAGGTCATCGCACGACTCAAAGCCATCACAGAGGAGACACCCCACGACGAAGCCGTCAAGACAGTGCGCGACTGCATGACTCAATGGGGACAAATCGGACACGTCCCCTTCAAGGACAAAGACAAAGTCTACGACGCTTACCGCGCCCTCATCAACGACCTCTACGAGCGCCTCGACATGCGTGGCAACAATGCTCGCATGGCCTCATTCGAAAGCTCTATCGAAGAGATGGGAGCCGACTCGCAGAAGCTCTCACGCGAACGCGAACGCCTCGTGCGCACCTACGAGATGAAGCGCCAAGAGCTACAGACCTACGACAACAACCTCTCCTTCTTCAACGCCAAGTCGAAGTCGGGCAACTCGATGCTCAAAGAGATGGAACGCAAGATGCAACGCATCAAAGACGACATCGCTGCGCTCGAACAGAAAATCAAGCTCATCGACTCTAAGCTCTAAGCTCATTAATCTAAACCTCAAATACCCAAGGGCGGATATCATCACCATATCCGCCCTATTTTTCCCCATCACGCTATGATCGAAGAACGCGCCACAGCCCTCCTACGCCGATTCTACGGCTACAAGAAGTTTCGCCCCATGCAGCTCGACGTGATACGTTGCGCCGCCGAGTCGCGCGACTGCGTAGTGCTCATGCCAACAGGCGGAGGCAAATCCATCTGCTACCAGATTCCTGCCCTACTCGCCGACGGATGCGCCATAGTGGTGTCGCCCCTCATAGCCCTCATGGTCGACCAAGTAGCCTCTCTGCAAGCCAACGGCATTCCTGCCGCAAGCATCAACTCCACCCAGTCCGACACCGCCAACCGCGAAATCATGGAAGCAGCCTACTCCGGTCGCATCAAGCTCCTCTACATTTCGCCCGAACGCCTACTCGCCGAGCTCGACCGCATCGGGCCCAACCTGCCGGTCAACCTCATCGCCATCGACGAAGCCCACTGCATCTCCCAATGGGGACACGATTTCCGCCCCGAATACACCCAGCTCGCCATCCTCAAGCGCCGATTTCCCGACGTCCCGGTGATGGCTCTCACCGCCACAGCCGACCGTCTCACGCGCGAGGATATTGCCCGACAGCTTGCTTTGCGCGACCCGCGCATATTCATCTCCTCATTCGACCGTCCCAACCTCTCGCTCAAGGTAATGACCAACCCCGGCAAGACCAAACGCATACAATACATCTGCTCACTCATCAACAAATATCGCCACGACTCCGGCATCGTCTACTGCCTCAGCCGAAAATCGGCAGAAGCCACCGACGCCGAGCTGCGCGCCCGCGGCTACAAATCGGCCTGCTACCACGCCGGGCTCTCCGTTGCCGCCCGCAACAGCGCACAAACACAATTTATCAACGGCGATATACAAGTCATCTGCGCCACCGTAGCTTTCGGCATGGGCATCGACAAGAGCAACATCCGCTGGGTCGTTCACAACAACCTCCCCGGCAACATCGAGAGCTACTACCAAGAGATCGGACGTGCCGGACGCGACGGACTCGATGCCGAAACCGTCTTGTTCTACTCCTTTGCCGACATAGCCGCCCGCCAAAGCTTCGTCGACTCCTCCGGACAGCAAGCCATCAACACCGAGAAGCTCGCCCGCATGAAAGAGTTTGCCGAAAGCCAGATATGCCGCCGGCGTGTACTTCTGAGCTACTTCAACGAGACCCTCGACCACGACTGTGGCAATTGCGACGTGTGCCTCGACCCGCCCGAACGCATCGACGGCACCATCATCGCCCAAATGGCTCTCAGCGCCATCGTGCGCACCAACCAGCAAGTAGGCCAAACCATGCTCATCGACATCCTACGTGGCTCTTCTCGCGCCGAGTTGCGCGCCAACAGCTTCGACCGCATCAAGACCTACGGCGTAGGCCGCGACCTGTCGTTTGCCGAGTGGAACTCCTACCTGCTCCAGCTCCTCCAGCTCGGCATCATCGACATCGCCTACAACGAAGCCAACCACCTCAAGATTACCCCCTACGGTCTCGAAGTGTTGCGCGGCAACGTCCCCGTGAAGCTCGCCCGCTTCTACTTCGACAGCCCCACACGCAAGACCAAGCGCAAGGCTCCTACAGCCTCCACCCCATCGCAGCTTTCCGAGCGCCTCCTCGCCCACCTCAAGCAAACACGCACCGCCATCGCCCGCCGCGAAGGCGTACCTCCTTATATCATATTCACCGACAAGACACTCTCCGAGATGGCTCGCGTCATGCCCACCGACCTCACCACATTCTCCACCATCGAAGGCGTAGGCGAAAAAAAGATCGCCCGCTATGCCAACACCTTCATCGCCGCCATCCAATCCTTCCTCTCTCGCCACTAAGACATAAGAACAAAAGAAACATAAGGCTTCGCAATATTATCCTTATGTCTTTATGTTATTTTGTCTTACTAAAAATCGCCCTATCGGGGGGATATTGCAATCCGCCACTACATATATTCCGATAAAAATGTCGCCGCAACATCATTGCTGACATTGCGGCGACCAATCATATTAGGGTTTGCTTGATGTTACATCTTTATCAATCGTTCAGTCTTGCCCACGGCACGCACGATGTATGTACCCTTCGACAAATCACCCACAGCTATCTGTGCCTGAGTATCGTCAGCCTCAACCACCATCACCAAAGCGCCGTCGATCGAATAGATTTCCACTCGTCCAAGTTCCATCGAAGCAGCCACATTCACCACATCGACAGCCGGGTTTGGATAGATACGGAAGTCGCCCACCGTCTCAGCCACTACATCCTCCATCTCAGTAGTAGCCCCTTTCACAGCCTGAGTCACCGACGTGTAAGCCGACACATTCTGCATCACATTGCCGATGATACCGGTCGTTTCCGGTGCCACAGCTGCAAATCCGCGAGTATTGGCACCATTGAGTTCAAGCTCTGCCACGGCTTCGCGAGCTTCCACAGCGCCAAGCACCGGCATATTAGCCTTGAGAGCAGGGCGAGGACGATACGGAGCCAAGCCACCGATTGACGGGTCGGCCACTATCTTCTTTCCTTCATAGTCTATCGGCTCTTGAAGCAAGATAGGATATTCGGCAAAGAGCACCGTATATAGATCCGCAACCTCGTCGGCTACCACTCCGTTGACAAATCCGTTCACAGCTTTGCCCAGCTTGTCGACACGTATAGCGATATGTCCGTTGAGCGCCACGTTCTTAGAATAGTTGTGATTTGCCACCACATAATCATCTGTGCCATTCCACAGATTATAGCCCTCGATATACCACGGACTATTGTTTCCTCTACCGTCGGCACTCGGAGTTCCACCTATACCGGTAGCCACAAAGCTGTCGCCGTTGCTCGAATGGAATCCGATGTAGCGATGCACTGTTTCGGGATCTGATGTAGTAATATTAATTGAAGTATAGCCACGATAGTAATCATTGTAGCCCGACTCCTCCTCATGGGTAAACTTTTGTGCTACAAAGCCTTTTTCGCTCACTTCAGGAGCTGCCTGCGCCTTGGCGACATTGTCATATACCAACTCAAAGGTTGTGGCATCTCCGCCGGCACGACACATCTGAGTCGTGAAGAACGGACGTTGATCATTGCCACGCTCGTAGGCCAAATCCAATCGAGTATAGTCGACATTGACCGTTGCAGTCACCGACAGCGGCGCATCAACTATCGCCTCATAAGTCAGCGCATTCACATCGTCGGGAGCACCATCGATAGCCACAGTCTTAGTCTCGGTAAGCACCGGCAGATAGCACAACTCGGCTCTCACATTGTCGCTGTTAAGCACCAAGGGCACATCTTGATTGAGCGCAATACCGGCATCTGCGCGATTTTCCTTACCGCCATTCGATGTATAGTAGTAGTTGAAGTCGGTAGTTTCGGCAGCTTTCACCGACAAGTCGCGAAGTTTCAGGTTCACATAATACTTCACTTCCCAATTTTCGAGCACCTCATCCACCACATTCAAGCGAGAGAATGAGCCGTCGGTGGTCATCACTTGGTTGGCTTGGTCGTAGCGAGCCGGCGTTTCTTCTGTCGAGCCTTGGGGTGCTACGTTGAGCGTCGGTTGCACTTCAAACTCAGCGGCGATAGGCTTAATCGCCATCGTTGATGCCGAATACGACACTCTCGGCATAGTCAATGCCACGGTGTTGGACTCGGCTGCCAAGTGAGTGTCAAGCGCGTTACCGGCGGCGTCGAGCGGAGTCACCACAAACATATAGCTTGCTGTCGGGTCAACATCTTCAATATACACTTCGGGCATCTTATGGTCGGCCAACGCATCCACCACTATTGCCTCATACACATCGGAAGCAGCTTCGCCCTCAATCGCTCCGCTCACCTTTGTACCGTCACCATTGGTGTAAGAATAGTTGCTAAACATCAAGTGGTTGGCATCATATCCTGCCACAACCTTTGGCTCGATCTGATATTTTTCCACCGCGTCCATATTCACCGGATAAGTAGCCTCATCCACTTCCACTTTTATGTCAAACGAGTAGAAGCGGTCGCTCGTTTCCGTAGCTTCGGTTGTGGCGGCGGCATCGGCATAGACCATTTGCTCAGCCACGATGCCCACCATCGTTTGGTTCATCTCGCCATATAGCGAAGTTTCCCACATCTTGAAGCCCCATACCGTACCGGTCTTCTTCATCACCACTTTCACGGCTTTCACATTTCCCCATGCGGTAAACGATGCGGCGCGAGCTGCCGCAACTGTTTCCGAAGTCTTTTGGTAGATCTGCTGTGTCTCGTGCTGGTCTACTCCGGGAGCATGCAAGTCGGTGTAGGATACTATCTGAGTCCAATCGCCGATTGCAGGATAAATGCCTGCTTCATCGTCGGCATTGGCATATTGCACATACACATCATAGTCTTCGGCATACGCACCTTCCCATTGCACTTCCACCAGATTCAATTCTTTCAGATAATATCCGTCGGGATAGGTTATCACGAGTTCATACGGATTTTCCAACTCCGTGTCGGCATCATATTTGTAGCCATAGCCCTCCACGCCGGCCTCATTGACCAAGCGATAGTTGTAGCCCACTACATACCATGAGCCATAGTTGCCGTCGATGGCCGACGAGGGTTGGTCGTAGTTGGAGTTGTCGCGGTCCCACTCGGTCTGCGAAGCATCGCGATTGGACACATAATGACCATACTCATCTACACCGGTATAGACATTCACATTCACTTCCGACGCCTTGGCATAGCGCGCCACGTTCTTATTGTCGGTCACCGAATAGATCGTCAACTCGTCGGAAGTAATCGACTCGCCCTTAGCCTTGTCGGTGATGGTCACGCTCAGTTTACCGGTTCCCACGCCGTTAGGCTTGAGGATATAGGGATATTTCCATGTATAGTCGCGCCAACGCACTGATTTGCCTCGTTCCACTATCGAAGCTTCGGTGAAGTCACCGCTCACCGGAGTAAAATTCCATGTCACTTCATAGTTTTCGGGATAGTCATACCATTCCGAGCCGAGGTTGGTAAACGCTTCAAACGATACGATCAACGGGTCGGATGCATTGACCGACGTAGCCACTTCGGGATCGTCATATCCGCGGTAGCCCTCGCGTGAGCGGTCAAATTGCGGAGTGGCGATTTTCAATGTATTTCGCTCCTCATCTCCACTATACACCATCACTTCGGCAAGCTGATAGCTCGAATTGCTGTCGCGTGTCGATTTCGGCTTTATCATCACATAGCGCGCCGAGCTGAGCAATATGGCATGATTGTCGTAAGCATAGCCGTCTTCAGCGTCAAGCGACACTCCACTTGCGCTATACACCTTATAGGCTTCCATGTTTGCTGCATTCACTGCCGGGTCTGCATCATACCATGCCGGATGGTCGGGATTTTCGGGATCTTCGGGAGCCATATACACGTCGTAGGCTGTAGCATAAGAGTCGCCCTCCCACACAAGTTCAAAGCCCGTCACGTTGTAGTCGTCGCCGAGGTCTATCACATACCATACATTGCTGTTTGCAGCGATGCCAGCTTGCGATACCTCCCATTTCGACGTACCCGTTGCATCGATGGCATTGAGTGCCGATGAGCCGCCGTGGCTGGCATAGGCTGTCGACAACGGATTGCCCTTGTTCACTCCCCATTTAGTATTGGTAGTAGTGCCATCTTTAAGTTCAAACTGCTTCGCAATATTGTTGACCTCGCTCCAATCGGGTACTACAGCCTCGATCATCACATTTTCTACGGTTATTGTCTCGTCGCCACCTTTGGCTGTCACAGTCACATAGTGTGCACCTACACTCTTGCCATCAGTGGTAGAAAACACGCCATCCACGCACTGCAACGTAGCATTGTCCACTCCTTCAACATTACTATTGTCGGTCACCTGAACACTCTCTATCGAAAGAGTCTTATTAATAGGCAATCCCATTGAATTGTAAGCCACAAGTATCGGGGTCAACGTTTCATCGGCGGGGAACACCTGCGGTTGAAGTCCAAACGATACCGTTTCGGTAAACGCTGTCTGATCCGGTCCGGTCATCAATACTTCAAAAAGTTTCATTCCATAGTTTCCATAAAATTCTTTTCCAAGTATGCGTATATAGCGAGCCGACTTACTTTCAGTCAAATATTCATCTATAAAATAACGTCCATCCATCGGTTCTCCTTCTGCATTAATAAGACCTGCATCTATTTTTTCTTGTGCAGCGGCTAAGACAATCTCTTCATTCGATTTATCGGGATCTATGACCTCCCCAATCAACTCGTCCCATCCACTTATTGTGCGTTCATGCGTTATTATTTCAGCTTTACTCCAATCAATGTCTGCTGAATTTGTCACTTGTGATTCAGTCAAATACTGAATTTCATATTTTGTTGGAAAAGCACCTTCCCAATAGAATTTGAACGCATTAATTTCAAAATCCCTACCAAGGTCTACATACCACCAATTATCATCTGTACCTGGTAGTAGATTTCCCTCGGAAATCTCCCACGAAGTATAAACTTTGCCATCGTTGGCACCTGAGGCATAATAGGTTTCAGTGGTGTTTTCGCTCGCATAGGCCATCGCACTCGGATTCCATGTCGTAGTACAGTAGCTATACAGCGTAGTTCCAAGGCCGCTCCAATCCGGCAACACATCCAACGTAGTTGTCGCTGTCAAATCGCCTGCCGTAGCGGTAATGGCAAGTACTCCAAACAAACCTTCTTTGAGAGTGATATTGTAACTACCATCTCCATTGTCTACTGCTGATGCCACTACACTTGAATCAAACTCAATGCCTGACACCGCTGAGAGGGCCTCTCCTTCGGCATTCTTGGCAATCACGGTTAATGTATATGATCCATCGGCATTTGCCTCCGGAGCAGTTAATTCCATCGACGCAATTTCAGTATCTGTAATGACTTTCTTTTCGCCCATCATATACACTTCCTTAATACGTGCTCCCCAAGCAAATGTCACTGCTTTATTTACCACTATGCGAACATATCGAGCTGTAACGGCTTCTCCTTGCACATAATAATCGTCCGCGTGAACTACATTACCATTATAATCACATGTAATATTGATTGTCTTTGTCGCATCAGCTTGGCTCCAATCAAGACTATTGATATCCGCGCCTTGCGATGCAGTCATAAACTCAACATCATAGTCATTAGCAAAACCTCCTGCCCATACGAAGTTCAACGCATCTATCATGTAATTATCGCCAAGGTCTATAACCCACCAGTTAGCATCGGCTGTCGGACCATTTGTTGCATCACCTTGAAGATTTCCATCTCCAAAACCTGCCACAGTATCCTCGTTGCCATCTACAATATTTGCAGCATCTCCGGTATTGGCATGACTACTCATTATTGCCACGACCTTATCATTGTAGGTCTTAGTGCTTATACTTTCTGCGGTTGTCCAGTCTAAAGTGATCAACAATGATGCTGTGTCTGATATAGCGCCAATATTCGCACTTATCGTTGTATACCCATATACTCCGGCTTCCATAGTCAAAGTATATGTTCCGACTGCTTCATTATATACGGCAGAAGCCACCGGAGATGCAAAAGTCACACCACTCATTCCCGATGAAACAATCTGCCCGTTCGCATTCATACCTGCGACCGACACTGTATACGTCCCGTCGGCATTTGCCTCCGGAGCACTCAATTCGATTGAAACGACTTCAGTATCAGTGACGGCAGCTTTTTCGCCCATCACTCGCACTTCGCGTATTTTTGAGCCCCAAACATTGTTTAATGGCTTGGTGACACTTATTTTCAGATATCGAGCCGTAACAAGTTCGGTAAAAGTCTGCGAATCTATCGGATTGTTGTTTTTATCTACCAATATAATCGCTCCATCATGAGTATAAATCGTACTCCACGTCGGTTCTTCAGCACCCATTTCGGTAGCGCCTTCCACTGTGTATGTATAGCCATAAGCTCCTTCCCATACGATTTGGAATACTTCCAAATTGTAAGTATCGCCTAAGTCGACCCACCAATAGCCGTCGACTGCTGCATCATCATTATCGGCAGGGAATATACACATTGAGCCAAGATTGCCATCATTGGCATTCGATGCCTCCGACACACTCGCTGTTGCTGGTTTGTTTAGAGCGATATTGTTATCTCCGCTCCAATCATATTCCACATACGCTGTCGATAGTTGTTGACTCACAACTCCATCTATATTATAAACTAATGTCAATAGATAGCGTCCGCGCGTGTTTGGTGTCAAAGTAAATGTATTGTCAGCATTTTCTTCGATCGAAATACCATCATTCGGAATTCCGGTTTCATTTCCATTGCACGACAATGTCAAATGATTCAACGTATAAGCCTCCGGATTTGCCACCTCATCACCATAACCATTCACAAATTTAGGCGTTATAGTCAGCGACCCTCCGATAGTCAAATCATAAGTGGATTCTATTCTTGCATTTGTGATTTTATTGACGTTTTCAATTGGTGCTGCAGCTCTTACTTCACGGATATAACTACCATAATTAGTAGCATTCGTGCTTTCCTTATCTACATAAACAAGTAGATAGTTCACACCCTCAGCCGCAAACTCCATTTCATCAAATCGATTGCCGTTTTGTGCTTCCGCAGTAAACGTCACAACTTTTATAGCATTAGCAACTACAGTTTCGACGTCAGCAATCGTATTTTCTTGCACTTCTGCTCCTTCTTCAGTCGAAGTATACTCCGGTGCTCCGGCAAGAGCTATCACTCGATATTCCGTAGCCGACGATGCTTCCCAAACGACTTGGACTACCCCTATCGACGATGTCGAATTTAGTTTTATCAAAGCCCAATCAGTACCGACAGCCTTGGCAGATGCCTGCCATCCGTTACCGGTATTGTTGTCGACAATCTGGGCGGCATTTCCCCCATTTGACGACACTGTAACCTCCCCTCCTTGAGCCACATTTGTGACCGAAGAAAGAGTCCAGTCAACAGCTTGCGCAATCGACGACATCCCAAGCGCCATTGCAAGCGTTAGTAAGGTTTTTCTCATTTTAGTTTTTAATATTAGGTTTTTGTTTGATTTGAATTCTATCGACAAATCCTCGCACTGAAACGAGCATTGAACTAATGTTGGGCAAAATTAACATATTTATCCACTCATGCGCGTGAGCGTTAAGCATTAAGTAAATTATTTACCCCCCCCCTGCTGAATATCAGCGGGTTACAATTCCGCATAAGTAAACCCGAATTAACCCCAAAAGAAGCCAAAAAGCCCAAAATTCCCCATAAATAAACGACATAGGCGCGTAAGAAACATAAAGCTATCGCCGCATATACATTTTAAGAGACACAAGAACATAAGAGACATAAGGCTTTCGCAATATTATCCTTATGTCTTTTTGTTCTTATGTCCCAAAAAATATTCTGTCTAACTCCCCACCACGTCAGCCCCCATCGAGGGTGTCTCAAAACGAGTCATCCTCTTATTAATACCCAGCAAAAAGATAAAAC
>CAZWWS010000002.1:18184-82200 GCA_964637445.1 uncultured Muribaculum sp. | reverse complement strand
CTTCGTAGATATAGTCGCCACAATAGTCTCTTGTCAGCAATGTTTCTATTGCTGTCGAGTCTGATGCTTCCATCACTTCATCCGATTCGGTCTCGCCAAGTGCCATGGCGGCAAATACAGTTCGATTATCCACAAGATACTTCGTTTGCAACTTTTCTCCGGTGGCATCATAGAGATATTCCGTGATGTGTCCGTCAGCAAAGGTCACTCGCCGTGGCAGATGTCGTATTATTTGACTGAATGAAAGATTCATACACCCTTCATTTAGAGTATCCACAAATATTCAAGATTATACACACTACTCATTATTGGCATAAATCGCATAAAGTATAGAAAAAAAGAGAATGAATGGTGATATTAAAATAATAATTAGTTCGTATTTTAAAATAAATATCGGGATACATATTACTATAGTTAAGCATTCTATAATAAATATCATTTTATAAGGTTGTTTGGTCTTGATAAAGATAAGCCGTTCTGATAAAAAATACATCACAATTCCCCAAAATAGTATTGCAAGTGATTTCCGGTCACAAATAGTTGGCAATAATATAACACTTAATATAAGTATTACAATTATTGGGGTAGGAATAAATAATCTCACTCCAAATTTACGGAATTTATTCTTTAACGATTTCATAACCAATCGATTTTTGCATTTGCTTTATTTCATTGTATAAGCCTTTAGGAATTATTGAATTCCCCAATGTTTTGTTTATAATTCTATTAAAGCCGGGTGGTGCCACAATCTGTGGAACTTCAATACTGACACCCGCACTTTTTAGACTATTCGCGACAGCTGTTGCACAATTTGAGCCAATCAGATTATAATCTTTCTCGCTTTCCTTTTCGAAAGTTTCAGCAATTATTTGGTCTTGTTCTGATGTAGTTGGTATTACAAATGCTTTTTCGTAATCGTATTCTTTTCCACCTCCATCACTATCTAAAAATAATTGTGGGTCGCCTGCGACAGGAACATCTATATCATCGGTAGTTTTTGCTCCGGAATGTGAACCTATAATATACTTGTCATCACCATTTACAGAGTAATATCTCCATTCTTTATTCTCATTTTGAACAAGTAGTGCAATATGCCCGAACCTTTTTACACTTTTGGGCGAAATAATAATCGCCACATCCATACCGGTAGGGTCGATGTATTTTACGGGGTTGCCAAAGCAATACGAATAAGGGGAATATGGATAATACTTTTCAGCATGGCGATCTTGGGTAGGTGTGATTCCGATTAGAGGATCATAGTATCGGGCATGGAAGTCGTACCAATAAAGGGCATTCATGCTGTCAAGTTCTTTTCCCGAGAACATAAAGCGATTCTCGGCTGTAGAGGTTGAGAATGGTGTGCCATCGGGATAATAGTAATTCCATTGCTTTAGTTCTGCGCCTTTCACAACGGCCATAACGTTGCCTTGATAGTCGCGAATGAAATAGCGATAACCATCTGTCGGAGTGTAATCGCCTGCCGGCGTGATAATTCGCTCCATCACGCTATCGGAATAGATATAGCTATCGGCATAGTCTCGTATTAAAAGCGTCTCAATTGCGGTCGAATCCGTCGTTCCCATCACTTCATCTTCGTCAGTCTCCCCAAGCGTCGACGCTGCAAACACCGTGCGGTTGTCGACCATATATTTTGTTTGAAGTTTTCTGCCGTCGGCATCGTATAAATACTCCGCAACATGTCCGTTAATGCACGTTATTCGCCGTGGCAGATTCAGATGATTATATTCGATAGAAGTGATTCCTTTGTTCAAATCAGAAGTCATATTGCCATTGGCATCCCAAGTGTATTCCACATCTTCATCTGCTATATCGTCAAATGCCATCTGAATGCTCGGAACCGTATAACTACAACCATCTAAAATACGAGTCACTTGATTCCCTGTATAGGTATAGCTGAGACTGTTAAGAAGTTTGTATTTAGGCTGAAGCATATTATTGTTAAACAATCCATATCGTACCAAATAAGTGATATTTCCATTCAAGTCATATTCATAACGAGTCGAATATGTAGGTGTACTATATACGTTATTGTCAGCAATAATACTCGACATTGGCATAACGTCAGATTCGGAAGTCGGCATCGGGAATACGATCGAAGTCGACTGCGGAGTACCTGTTATATTTGCCTTTGTCAATCGATTCAAGTTGTCGTATGTGTAGCGATAGCTCATCGTTTGCGATTCTCCCTTCTCGATTTCATTCAGATAGATATTCCCATTATAGTACCCCACGTTGCCGGCATCATCGATTTCGTAGTAGAGAGTCTGCGTGAATGGGGCGCTTTCAATCTTTGTCACCCAGCCGCGCACGTTGTAGGTGTGGTTGATGGGGGTGGCGCCGTTGTCGATGGTCTGAGTGGCAAGGCGACCGATGGCATCGTAGGTGTTGGATTGGAGGATGGTTTCCTCTCCGTCATCGTGCTGCATCGACACCGCGAGCAATCGCTCCATCGCATCGTAAGAGTATCGATAGATGTCGACGTGCGACCGAGTCGCCGTAGAGTGTTCATGCCGCACCTCAAGCGGCTTGCCGGTAAACGTCAATCGGTAGTACCGATGGTCATATCCTCCGAGATGGTTGGAACAGTGTGACTGAATCACTCGCCCCCGCGAGTCGTAATACAACGCCTCTACCAGCAGCACATCCGTGTCGAGCACCCTTGTCAACCGCCCTGTCCGATACCCTTTCATCGTCCCCGGCAGCAAAGAATCCACATACTGCTCGTCATATCCGCTCATTTGCCGATAGTCCAATTGCGAGCCATGCTCCTCAAAAAGCCCCACAAACCGGTAATCATCATAGTAGTTAACGCTCATCACATCCTCCCGAGAGATCGCGGGAGTAAAATATTTCATTCCGAATACCGCAGAATCATCAGCGAAAAATTCCGTATATTCATTTCCGTTTTCTCTCGCAGCAGAGCGAAGCGAAGCTATATCAGTGTCAATAACCTTACAGCCGGTCATAGACACTCTGTTTGCTACATCATAATACGTTATGATATATTTGTTCTCTTGTCGCAAATTGCCATCCTGCATATATCGCAAGAGTCCTTGCTTATCGTATAAATAATATATCGGTTCGACTCCGGGGAGTCTCTTCTCTATCAATCTGTTGCGTGAGTCGTAGCAATACGAATAGCCATAGCGACCGATCGTGCTGCCACTTGCAGTCGAAACCACTCCGGGAGTAGTGTTTTTCAGATGTTCGACAGCCATCGGCGGAATCACAAATCTGCGATTCCCAAGACGATCATATACATGATAAGTGTCGGCATATCCCGTTTCGCAGATACGTCGTTCGAGCAGTATCGAATCATTACGACCATAGAAAAAAATGGATTTATTGCCATCTTCGTCTGTGATGGTTTCTGTTCGAGCTTCCCCGCTTGGCAAATTTCCGGCATATATCAAAACGTCGTCAGGATTTATCAAAAAGTTCAAGCAAGCCAAGTCCCCCGAAGACGTATTAATGCCGTAATCTCGTGTCACGCCTGCTCTGCTGTTCCAAACGTATCCCGGAGCACGAGATTCTTTCAAGCGCGACTCAGGTGACGTTTCATAATAGCTTTTGGCACTGAAAGCACCACGTTCGTTTGTTCCGTGCAGAGACAAATTTTTAGATACAATGTTTGCTATATCTGTAAATCTTCCATTTCCAACCCCCGGAGTAGGAATCCACCGATTAGACACCCTACCGCGAGCATCATATTGGGTATAGTTCACAATATCATTCGTAGCTCCGGAAGCCGACGTTACAGTCTGCACACTACGCCCCAATCCGTCATAATAGACAGTATTTACAATAGAATCACTCGCCCCGGCTGACGTGGCATCAAGATATGTAATCTCCGATACATAGTTTAGGTCGGAAGATTGAGCCGCAACCACAACCCACCACAATAAAACATATAAGAATAATACTGCACGTTTCATTGCACTGAGTTTTAGTGAGAATAATTATAATTGAAGCGTTTTAATACATTCCCATCCTTATCGGAAATGTGTATCAACCGCCTCATCGCATTACAAATTAAAATTATTATAAAGACGAAGATAGCCAAATCATCTCAAAAAAGCAAATTTTTAAACAGTTTTATAGTTTTGTAATTAATTATTTTCAGCGATGAAACGTCTTGACCAAGGATGGGAATTTTTTTATTTGTTTGCCTTTCACTATATTTGTACTTGTCAATCTGTAGTTATCGAAAATTTTTAGGACGATGGATAGATATGATTATCTGATTGTGGGTGCCGGATTGTATGGCGCTGTGTTTGCTCACGAGGCTCGCCAAGCAGGGCGTAAATGCCTTGTGGTGGAGCGTCGCGACCATATCGGGGGCAATATTTATTGCGAAAATATCGGAGGTGTTAATGTCCACAAGTATGGGGCGCATATATTCCATACCGATAGTCGCCGGGTGTGGGACTATGTGAATCGTTTCGTAGAGTTTAATCGCTACACCAATTCTCCGATAGCCAATTTTGAGGGTGAGCTGTATAATCTGCCTTTCAATATGAACACGTTTTATCGCCTATGGGGAGTGAAAACGCCCGACGAGGCGAGGGCTAAAATCGAGGAGCAACGACAGGCTTATCGACACATCACTGCACCTGCCAATCTGGAGGAACAGGCGCTGACCTTGTGTGGCAGCGACATATACCATCGCCTCATCAAAGGCTACACCGAGAAGCAGTGGGGACGCAAAGCAAGCCAACTGCCGGCGTTTATCATCAAGCGCATCCCATTCCGCTTCACCTACGACAACAACTATTTCAACGACCGCTATCAGGGTATCCCTATCGGCGGCTACAACAAGTTGATAGAGGCTCTGCTTGATGGGGTGGAGGGGAGACTGAATACCGACTATTTTGCTCATCGTGTCATGCTCAATGGCATAGCCGACAAGGTGCTGTTTACCGGATGTATCGACCAATACTTCGACTATCGTTTCGGACGATTGGACTATCGAAGTCTGCGATTTGACACTCAGCAGCTCGACGTGGCTGATTTTCAGGGAAATGCTGTGGTCAACTACACGTCGGCCTCGGTGCCCTACACGCGCATTATCGAGCATAAGCATTTTGAATCGACCGATACGCCTACGACGGTCATCACCTACGAGTATCCCGACGATTTTGCTCCCGGCAAAGAGCCGTATTATCCTATCAACGATGAGCACAACAATGCCATCGTGGAGCAGTATCGCCTACTTGCCTCGGAGCACCCGAATGTGATGTTTGGCGGCCGATTGGGGCTTTATGCCTATGCCGACATGGACGATACGATTGCAGCAGCCCTTTCTCTTTGTCAACAGGAATTAACCCGAAAATAATCATCGATATGAATTGCTACCTTTCAAAAAATTATAAAAATACTACGACCGCCGGCAATAAAGCTAAGACCGACATAGAGTTTATCATGTGCGAGATGGGGTTCAAAAACATAGGATTGCCTCAGACGGTCTGCAACAACAAAATCATATCATTCATCCTTACTCTGATCGGGGTGCTGAAAGTGCCTTTTTCGATTCGCAAGGGTGATGTGTTGGTGTTGCAATATCCGCTGAAGAAATATTTCTCTTTCGTGTGTCGTATGGCTCACATGCGTGGGGCAAAAGTGGTGGCTCTCATCCACGATTTGGGTAGTTTCCGTCGCAAGGCTCTCACGATACCCCAAGAAATAGAGCGTCTCGACAATGCCGACTACGTCATTGCTCACAACGAGAAAATGCTTGCATGGCTTCGCGACAATGGATTGCAAGCCAAGTTGGGTGTACTTGAAATTTTTGACTATCTGACCGGTACTGAATCGCCTCGTCCGCTTGAAGCGTCAAAGCCTTATAGCATCCTTTATGCCGGAGCGCTCAATGCTCGGAAGAATACTTTCCTTTACGAAATAGGCGAGCATCTCCAATCGGTAGTCTTTAATCTCTATGGAGGCGGATTTGACATCGAGCGCGTCAAAGGTCGGGAACATTTCAACTATGAGGGATTTCTTCGTCCTGACGAACTGATTACGAAAGCTAAAGGTGATTTCGGGCTTGTATGGGATGGATTTACCATTTCGGCGTGTACCGGCGACTTTGGCGAGTATCTGCAATACAACAATCCGCATAAGACATCGCTATATATCCGCTGCGAGCTACCGGTGATTATATGGAAAAAAGCTGCGCTTGCCGACTTTATTGAGCAAAACGGCATCGGCTTTGCCATCGATTCGCTCGAACAGCTTGAAGAGCGCTTGTCGGCTCTATCGGCTGAGGAATACATCGAAATGAAGAAGCGCGTCAAAACCATCAGCCGACGCGTTGCCATCGGCTATTACGCCCGAAAGGCTATCGCTCAAGCTATCGAAGCTCTACAATAACAACAAAAATGGCTGTCACAAACATCTGCGACAGCCATTTTTTTACTATCCGGCAAACCTTACTTTATGATTAGAGTTTGGCTGTGGGTTTGTGTTGCTGTGATTACGTGTATCACATAATGTCCTTTTGCAAGGCCGGTCACATCGATAGTGGCGGTTTCTGCATCGGCAACAAGGTGGCGTACGCGCTGTCCCAACGAGTTGTAGAGGGTTATCTCTGATATGCAGTCGGTCGATTTCACATTTACGATGTCGGATGTCGGGTTGGGGTAGACGCTTATAGCCACACTTGCCGTCTCGACATTCTCTATTTCGACATCGGTGCTATTGGTAAATCCGAATGGTTGTGTACAGGTTTCTCCAAATTCGTTGACGATTAAAGCTCTCACATATTTACCTTGGAAGCCGGTGAAATCAAATGTCTTGCCAATGCCCAAAATGGTGCTCTTGCGAGTTGATGGGTTGGACGCATCGCTGATGTCGGTTGAGCTGATCCAATAGATGTCGGAGGCATCGGTAGCGATAGTGATAGTGTGAGTGTCATTGTCGACAGCGATGCTTTCGATGCGCGGAGCTTTAGCTTCGCCTGAGCCGGTGTACTCGTATGAGAAATATAGGCTGCCGGCTTTCATGGCGTCTTTCAATGCATCGATTGTCAACTCCGGCATGAGCATAAATTCATAGTTGCGGAAGAATTGTTCGCGATTGTGGGTGTCGTCGCAAGAATATCCCCATACCGGACGCTCAGGCATAGTGATGTCGAGTATTTGATCCCAAAGAATGCGGTCGTTGGGGCGGCGATTTCCTTGATTATAGACTTCAAGACCGATAAGACTGTTGTAGGTCAAGAAATTGTTTGCATGCCATTCCGGCGAATTTTTCGCTCCGGCAGTGTATTTTGTGCTGAGATTCCAGTATTGGCCGGGATGGTTGATGATCTGCATTCCGCCAATAGCTTCGGTGTAAGCATACGATTCTTGCAAAGTGCGGAATTCTTGACCTTTACGACCGGTGAAGAAGTCGTTGTGGTGGTTAAATTCGCCTCCTCCTTCTTCGCTCCACGAGTTGCGATTGTCTTTGCTCAATTCATTGCCGGGGATTGCGAGCATTCCGAGCGACCATGGGTTGCGACTTTCGGCTTCGGCATTGAAGAGATCAAACATTTCCCATGGATAGGGGTTGGCATCATGGTCGGTGAGTGCGAGAATCTTGTAATCGGCTTGATGATATAGGTCGACTGTCTCGTCTACACGGAAATTGGCGTCGAACGATTGGGTGGTATGGGTGTGGAAATTGGCTTTATATCTGCCGGTCGACTCCCAAACTACATCTTCGTAGGCATTTACGGTCACGATTTTGTGCTCATTTTTTCCATTGAGAACTTTGATACAGATTGTTTCTGCATCGTTGAGGGTGGTTTCGCCTCGTTTGAGGTCGAGTGCTATATGATAGATGCCTTCTTCGGTGTTGGAGATGATAAATGACCATGTGTTGTTGCCCTCGTCGGTAAGTGCCTGTTCGCTATATTCGCCGTAGTTGTGATTCATGCGTAGAGCTACATCGCAGTTGGCTCCATCGGCGAGTTTTACGGTTACTTTTGATGCTGTGCCGGCATTTATGAATGAGGGTACGGCAGTGAATTGTTCGATCACAACTCCCTCGATGGTTTCTCCCCAAGCGGTCTCGGTAATGGTCACGCTGTTGGTGAAGAAGTCGTAGACGATATCGGCTGCAGTACAGTTGTCGGCAACGGTATAGGACGATGTTATTGCTCCCATGTCTGACCCGCTGTTTACGCTGCCATAGTGTATTGTAAAGCTCTTGTCGCTTCCGGTGAATGTTGCAGTGGCTTTTACTTTATAATCGCTGTCGGAGGTCATTAAGATGCTTTCCGACGATGTGGCAAGGCGGAATGCGGCCGATGAGGCTGCTACAGATACGATGCTTTCGTCTTCAAGAATGACCACACGATTCCAGCTTACGGCACTCTTTTTGCTGCTGAAGCCGATATCTTTGTTTGAACTTAAAAGACGCTCACCTGTGCCGTCGGCACTGCGACTCACGTTCCAATAATAATTTGTTTTCACATCAACCGGTATTTCGGTTATCACCACTTGGGCAGCGACTTCGGTGTTGTTGGAAATGAAGTTGGTGATGTAGGAGAATTGTGATGTAGCATCATATACCAAGTCTTGGCTGTCAACGGCCGATACTATGGAATAGGCTGTCTTTGAGATGTCGGGTGCGGTGTCATCTTCGCTGCCGCCTTCGCTTTCTCCTGTCTCGGTCACCGTAATTGCAACTTGGTTGGTGAGGAAATCATATGTGATGTCGGCTGCAGTGCAATTATCGGGTACGGATATGGTTTCGGTTATTGCTCCTTGATCCGAGCCGCTATTTACGCTACCAAAATTAATGGCAAACGTTTTGTCGGTAGAGAATGTGGCTGATGCGGTTACTTTGAAATCGCTCACGACGCTCATCGTTATGGTGGCCGCTGCGGTCACCAAACGGAATGCTTCCGAATTGGCGGCGCAGTTTTCGACACTTTCATCTTCGTATACCACTACTCGATGCCACGATTCAGTGGTTTTACTGCTATTAAAGCCTACATTTTTGGCTGAACTTAAAAGATGTTCGCCGGTACCATCGGCGCTACGGCTCACATTCCAATAATACTTGGATTTGATGTCGACGCCGAGTCTTGCGATCGAAACCTGTGCGGCTACATCAGTGCCTGATTTGCAATATTTTTCTACGTAAGAAAAAGGTGCGTCGGCGTTGTAGGTAAGATTTTGACTGTCAATGGCCGATACGATTGAATATGACGCTGTGGTGAGATCTGTTGCCATCGTTGTGATGCTTGGATGGCTTGTCGCGGTCAAGGTTATCTCTTGGATCGTTTCTTCCTCTTCGTCTTTGAGCAAATATGGATATATCGATTCAAATGTTTTACCCCATGAGAGATCGTCGTGAATACCATTGGTGTAGACTAAAAGGCGAGTTTTGGCGTTTGAGCGCTCATCGATAGCGGCTTTCAATGCTCTGACGTCATCTTTTACCAAATCGGTCTCTTTGCTGCCATTTGAGAAATAGAAGCGCTGTTGGGTGCTTCCCACAGTTGCAGTTGATGCATAGTTGATAATTTCATCACGATTCATCCATATCATTGGCGACATCGATACGCATTGGCCGAACACATCCGGGTGTCGGAGGGCTGCATAGACGCTGAGCATACCACCCAAGTCGGCTCCTACAATAGAGGTATTTTCAGCCCCGGTGGCTGTGCGATAATTGGCATTAATATATGGGATTAGAGTATCAACAAAGTCGTCTATAAATTTGTCTGCAACTCCGCTGCCTGCAAAATCTTCGTAGGCATACGGGATATTTTCTGCCACAAAGCCATACATCTGAACGAGGATGGCCTGTTGTTCATCGGCTAATGTATCAAAAAATCCAGGTACGTTCCATGAATCGGCGTTGAAGAAGTCATCGCCATAGCCGTCTCCCGCGTTGTGATAGCGTTGTTGCACTCCGGTGTAATACACCACTGGGTAGCTCTTGGTGTTGTTCTCATAGTCGGTAGGAAAATAAATTTTTATGGCACGTTTGTAGCCATTGATTGTAAGTTCGGCGGTTGTTAGATTGGGATTTGGCATCGATGCCCAATTGAGCACTTCGTCCATCTCATTTACTACGGTGCGGTTGTCGAGTTCTTCACCATTAGCTCCTTTTTCGACATATAGCCAATCTTGTCCGCATAGGTATTTATATCCTTTTTGGGCGGCATCGATAGTGACATCGTCGAGTGTAAGTGTGAAAGTGTTTTCTCCCGACGAGGTAAGCTCTATGGCATTACCTGCGTCCCATCCATTGAAATCACCGGCTATGAAGCACTGCTTGGTGCCATCCGGTGTTGTTACATTAAAGGTCACGGCGCTCATTGCTGCAGCTCCTATAATGTAGCTTAACATGGTTAATAATGATTTTCTCATAAGTTTTTAATAGGGTTTGTTTGGTTAATTTCTATCATACAAAGATATAAGGACTATTATTTAGTCTTATGATGCAGTAGTAGTGTAGAGTAGATTTTGTAAAAATGTAAAGTGTTGTGTTGTAATGAGTTGCTTGTATTATAACGTTGCGTCGGAGTAGATATTTTCGCTGGGTAATGTATGCTTCAAACGAGTGTGTTTATCTGCCAATCTCTTTCATCTGTCTATCAAATTCGTCTTTTGATACAATAAGCATTGTTTTTATCGTAGAACGATAATTATAGACGGTTTGCGGAGTGTAGTGAAGCAGTTTGGCTATGTTGCTGCTTGGTACTCCGATGCGTTTCAATGCCATAACTCTTAGTTCAGGAGTGAGCGAACGGCTTGACTCATCAAAACGATGCTCTGCAGCTATCAGGGTGTTGAAATCGCGGATGAAGTTGGGATAAAGTGTTAGAAACATTTCGTCGAATGCCGCATAAAAGTCTTTCATCTCGTCCGACTCCAATTTGCTTGATTTGGTCATCTGCAACACATCGTCGTATTGTCCGGTTTTCATCAACCGATATATGTTTTTTCGATATTTACCAAGTTTGTCGATATATAAGCTACATTGTTTAAACAGCTCATTGATATACGCCTCCTTTGCCAAGTTTGACTCTGTAAGTCGCTCATTGATGTCGGTCAACTCTGCATTACTCTTATCAAGAATGCGGCTTATCTGCGAATTGCGATTCAATTGCTTTTTTACTATCAATAGAGCAGCCATAAGTGCAATTGCAAGTATGAGTGTGACAATCATGTAGGTTCTCACTCGCCGAGTGTGAGCCTGTTCTTTCTCTCTCACCGCCGAGTTGATTATAGGCATGATTTCCATTATTTCCGAAGTTCGCGTTTTTGCATTACAAAACGATGCGTCTTCGAGCGCGCATTTAATATAGCTGTAAGCTCTATCTATATCGTCTCTTTGATATAAAGCCAATGCCAAGTCGGTCAGTGCGGTATATTCTTTTATGCCTTTCTGCAAGTCAATGATTGCAGCCTTTGCAAGGCAAGCTATTTTAAGTCCCTCGTCGCCCGATTTTCCATAAATATCTGCCAATAGGCATAGTGCGCTGGCATCGTCTTCCAATTCAAAGCGTTGTCTGCTTTTGTTGGCGAGCTCGCGAGCTTCTTTGGCTAATCCGTTGTGCATCAGTTGTTCACACCGGATGAGGGAATAGGTCGATCCGGTTGCATCGGTTTGTGATAGTAACGAGTCTTGATAATTTCTCGATTTCTGTTCATAAAGAAGTTTGTGAGAACCAAGTACGGAATATCGCGCCATCTTTTTGTAAGTGGCAGCATAGAGATTCCATAGGTAGTTTACATGATAAGGCTCAATTGCATTGCGATTGATGGTGTCCAAGATGGCGATTGCATCGCTGTAGTTGCCGGCGTGAGCATGGCTTTCGGCGAGATTGAGCGATGCCGAGATGCTCTTGCTGTGTGAACCCAGTCGGCGAGCCGCCATCAAGCGCTGTTCGGATATCCAAAGAGCCGAGTCTATGCGATATGAACGATATTGACTATATAGCACACGGCATATCCCATAGCGATTTTCATCGGAAGTGGCATTCTCCAAATTTTGAAGTTCGGTGGCGATGCGCTCTCTGCGTTCATCTGAATATCTGTTGCGTTGGGGTATGATGTCGTCGAGTATTTGCAATAATGAATCCGACTCCGCCCCAATGGTAGAGAGCATGATGAAAATCATAAATATTGCAACCAAACATCGTTTCATGGCTCGTGACTATTCTCCATCCGCCACAAAGATAATAAAGAATTATGAATATTCGACTAAGCGTGCGTTTTTATTCGCTGTCGAGTCATTGTCCTATGCGGGTCGTGCGCATGAAGTAATAGAGGAATAGTGTTGCGGCTGTGCCAAGCGACACAGAGAAGCTCAAGAAAATACCGAAGATGCCCAATCCCAGCGTGAAACCGAGCAAATAAGTCACCGGCAACCCTACCGCCACGTAAGCCACGAATGCAATCCAGAGCATAGGCATCACGTTGCTTGTGCCTCGCAAGGCGTTGGCAAAGTTGATTTGCGTAGCGTCGCAGTATTGATATAGGATTAATGGTAGTAACAGAGTCATCGACATGCCTATCACAAGTGGATCCTCCGTAAACGCTTCAATGATATGCTTTCCGGCGAATGCAAAAATCAGTGATGCCATCGTGGCCAAAACGAGTAGTATATGGTAGCCGGCAAATGCCGTGTGACGCATCTGATGCCGATCGCCAAGACCATTGGCATTTGATACCAGCACTGATACTGCTGCCGCTATGCTGTAATAGACACAAAAGCCAAGCGTACTGATGATTACCATCACCTGAAACGACGCCAACTCTATCGCTCCAAGCCATCCTGCCATGACTGCGGCTATGGTAAACGTACCGCTTTCGAGCGACATTTGCAGCGATACCGGCCACGAGGTGCGGTTGATATTGCCACAATGTCGACGAGTGATTTCCCCTCCGACAAACCCTTGCTGATATTCTCTATATGATTTCTTGATGAGAAATATCGCAATGATTGCCACCGGGCAAAACACGCGAGCCACAAGCGTACTGATACCTGCTCCCGTAAGGCCTAATTCGGGGCATCCGCATTTGCCATAAATCAGCAACCAGTTGCCAATGACGTTCATCACGTTGCTGATGAGGATAATCCACATCGGCAGTTTGGGATTCTTGATGGCAAATGCCCATTGCGCAAACACATTGAATATCGCCACAGGAATCAATCCGGCCAGATAGATAAGATAGTAAGGGCGAATGAGGGGTAGCAACTCTTGCGGCTGTCCCATCTTCTCAATGTTGAGATAGATGATAGTCATTATTGCTGTGATTAGGGTCGCAAACAGTGTGTTGACAAGTAGCCCGTTGCGGAGCAATGCCCCAATCCTGCGCTCTTGCCCTTGAGCAAACAATGCGCCGACCAAAGGCGTGAGCCCGTAGGTAAAACCTATGCAAGTAAATATAGCTACATTAAATAGATTGTTTACAAACGAGGCCGATGCCAATGCCTCGGTGGAGTAACGCCCCACCATGATATTGTCGGCAAAGCCCACTACAATCATACCTAATTGACCTATCAAAATCGGTATTCCTAAACGGAATATAGCCTTATAGGTCGTAATATAATTCTTCAAAAAAACATTCATACTGCAAATTTACTCAGATTACTCAGATTTTGATTAACTTTGAACTCTGAAAATTGTATAACAATTATGAAGATAAAAGTTCATCCCGATTATAGCGACGAAAAGTTAGCAATATCTCTTATCCCTGAGCATTTCGAACGGTTGGGGCGAGTGATATATCAGGGGCGCAACACTCTTCGCGAGGTGGATTACGACGACCAAATGTGGGTGGTCAAGCGTTTTAAGCCTCTGGCTTTCTTCCGTCAAATAGTCTATTCACTCGCGTCGAGCAAAGCGAAGCGCGCCTTCGTTTATGCCGGGATGCTGCGCCAAAGGGGTATTCGCACTCCCAAGGAGATTGCATATATCGAAACGACCCGTTTCGGGATGGTGCGCGAATGCTATTTTGTGTCAGAAAAAAGCAATGCGCGAATCTTGTTCCACGACTTGGTTGAACCCGAAAACTATAATAAAACACTTGCCGACTCCGTTGCCGACTTTTTTGTCACACTTCACAAAAAGGGCATTTTGCATGGCGACCCGAACATGAACAATATCATGTATGACTGCCATGATGGGCATTTTGAGTTTTCGCTCATCGACATCAATCGCACCAAATTCAAAGATATATTGTCGCGTAAGCAGTGCGTTAAAAATCTTATGCGTCTCACTCATCGTCGCGACCTGCTGACTCAGATACTTATTCGTTACGCCCAAGGGCGCAAGTGGGAGGCTTCAGAGCTTGTCGATGAAGTGTTGCAACGCCTATCTCGCTTTGAACGACAAAAGACATGGCGACATGCCATAAAACGAAAATTACGGCTGATGAAATAGCCTGATTGATAGTGCTATACGATTGGATTAATAAAAACACTGAAAAGTCAATTTTTGCGAAAAACACTTATTCTTTTTAGCGTTTTTGGCCTTAAGTACTGATTTTTCGCTCGTTTTCGGCTCAATTACCATTCGTGAGTTGTACGTTTGGACTACATGTTGTAACTTTGTTTCGCAATAATTATAGATATGGAGCAAGACTGCAAATTTTCGATACTTATCCCTTCGTGGAATAATTTGGAATACTTGAAATTGTGTGTCGATAGCATTCGGCGCAATTCTACTTTCCACCATCAAATCATCATATTTGTCAATGAGGGACGAGATGGCACAGCCCAATGGGTAGAGGCGCAAGGTTTCGACTATGTGAAAAGCGATACAAACGTAGGCGTTTGCTTCGCTTTGAATGCTCTTCGCTCGAAAGTGAAGACCGACTATATTCTATATATGAACGACGATATGTATGTACTTCCGGAGTGGGATAAGGTGATTTGGGACGAGATTTGCTCGCTCCCCGACAATCGGTTTTTCTTGTCGGCAACGATGATTCAGCCTCGCCCATTCTTCTGCAAAAGCGTCATTGCCCCTGCCAATTTTGGCGAGAGCGTGGCTACGTTCCGCGAGAAAGAGTTGCTCGCTTGCTACAAGGAGCTTCCTCATCAAGATTGGATGGGGGCTACATGGCCGCCCAATGTGGTGCATAAAGAAATCTGGGATCTCGTGGGCGGATATAGCGTGGAGCTGTCGCCCGGCATGTATAGCGACCCCGACTTCTCAGCCAAGCTGTGGATGGCCGGTGTGAGATATTTCAAAGGCTTGGCCGATAGCCGTGTCTATCACTTTGAGCAAGTGTCGACAGGCAGAGTGAAGAAAAATAAAGGCAGTCATCAATTTTTGCTGAAATGGGGCATTACCTCTGCTTCTTTTATGCGTAATATACTCCATCGCGGAGAGCCTTTCGACGTATCTCGACTCACTCAAATCGACTACCCGGCACTCAAAAAAGATATATTCAGAAGCCGCCTTAAAAAGATTCTTTTGGCGCTGAAGAAGGGCGGTTGTGCTCGCAATTTGTGGGATATTTAATCAAAAACGAACATTTATGAATTTAGGTGTAATACTTCCTCACACTAAACTTTATGGTGGCGTGAAGCGCTTCCTCGAATTAGGCAACATTTTTATTGAGATGGGGCATCGTTTCACAGTCTACACCGTCGAGGGACTTCCCCCTACGTGGTACAATTTTAAGGGCGAGGTGAAAACTTTTGAGGCTCTTACCTCCGACGATATCGACGTGCTGTTTACCACCGAAGTGAAGTTTATCGACCAGTTGCTTGGTGCCAATGCGAAGCATCGTGTAATATATCATGTGAGAATGACCGAGAAGATGCGTCCATTCATCAAGAGTGGCAAGGTCGAGGTGTTTGCTTGCTCAAGCAATATTTTCTACAACGACAAGCGTAAATATGGCATTGAGCCTTTCCCCGCGTTTGGAGGTATCAATACGGACAATTACACTCCGAAGACCTCCTATGAGGTCAAAGACCGCCCCTTTATAGTCCTTGCTTATGGCCGTTTGGTGGAGCGCGTTAAGGGTACGAAATATGTCGTTAAGGCTTGCGAACGTCTATATAAGAAAGGTTATAACATCAAACTGCTATTGTTTGACACTGCCACCAGTGAAAAGCACAAAGCAAAGATTGACGCCTTTACCACCACTGTTCCTTACGAATTTATCCAAAACCACCCGTTTGAGCGCAATAGCGAGCTGTTTAATCGTGCCGATTTGTTTGTGGCAGCCGAGGCTCCTCACCATGCAGGATGGAGCAACACTGTGTGCGAGGCAATGGCTTGCGCTCTCCCCGTAGTGGCAACTGTGGCAGGGACAAAAGACTTTCTTATCGATGAGGTGACAGGATTGCGTACGCAACGCTACACGTTCCTATACACGCGCAAAATCCGTCGCATGATTGAAGATGAGGCATTGCGTCAACGCTTAGGTCAAGCTGCGCGTAAGCAGGTCGAAAAGTTTGATTGGCATCTTTTGGCGGCAAAGATTATCGCTCATTTTGAGGCGAAGAAATAGGCGTTATCCTACGCTTTTTGAGCGGAGCATACGTCGAGCCATGCGATAAGCCATCATTGTCGCTCTGAATCGTTCTCGGCTTATGGCTCGTCCTTCCTGTCCGTCGAGGATCCCTTTCTCGCTGATGTAGCATTTCAGAAAGTCGGCTACGCTCTTTATCAGAGGTGTGAGTGTGCCTACATGGTCGTTTTGTGCCGCTATCACACGCGCACGAATACCGGCATGACGACGTTGCACTCGGCTATACTCATCCGGGGTAGAGCAACGATAATGTAGGATGTCGCCATCGATTTTTGCCGGACGAAGCGTGTCAGGGAATATCACGCGCTCGTGCACGTCGCGTAGATTCCAATTGGCGTAGCGCTTGTCGAATAGGCGTATCTGCACATCGGGATACCATCCGCAATGACGCACCGGTTCACCGCAATAGAAATTCAGACGTGAGAATGCATATACTCGGTGGGTAAAACCACTTTGTTTCAACTCCAACAGTGACGCTCTTAGTGCCGGCGAAAGCTCTTCATCGGCGTCGAGCGACAACACATAGCTATAGCTTGTCAACGAGGTTGCATACTGCCTCTGAGCGCCGTAGCCGGGGAAGCGACGTTGCGTGATTTTGCAGTCATACCGCTGGCATATCTCGACTGTTTTATCGGTCGAAAACGAGTCGACTACGATAATTTCGTCGGCTATTTCCGAGAGAGAACGAAGGCATGCTTCTATACGTGCCTCCTCATTGTATGTGATGATTGTCGCTGAAATTTTACCCATAAAAATAAGAGTATATTTCCGTAATTAGATTACAAAAATACACTCTTATATTGGGAATTCCGAATTTTTATCTCAATTTTTTATCCGTAATACCATCTAAAAAATTTTTCTTAAATCCATAGAAAAGAAATCTTCGGCACTAATACCTCCATCTCCAATGATAAATGACGATGTCGGTTTGAACATTTGGTTGAATTTATCAAGTCCATCAGTCCTTTTTTCGGCATTACTTTTTACCTCGATTGCTACAAGTGAGTTCTTCTTTCGTAGCACAAAATCCACTTCATCGTTGCGTTCTCTCCAATAAAAAACATCGAACCGATGGATAAATGCTTGACTTACGAGATAAGCTCCTATGGACGACTCAAAGATATGCCCCCATGCTTTACGATCAATAATTGCTTGTTCAAAAGTAAGGGGATTATATACTAATTTTAGTGCATTATTATAGACTTGAAATTTCGGAATACTTGCTTTCCTTCGCGACATATCAATATTGTATTTCTGAAGTCCGCAAAGCAATCCGCTTTCATTCAGCAGGTTAATATACCCGGCTAACGTAGATGTGTTGCCCGCATCTTGTAAAGAGCTGAGGAGTTTTGTTAGTGATAATAAATTTCCTGAATATGCCGCTCCAAGTTCGAACGTTTGCTTTAATAATGCCGGTTTATTTATTGGCGTGTCCATCAGAATATCTTTATTGATTGTGGCATCAATTATTGCTGATTGGATGTATTGTTCGTAGCGATCGCTGTCATTTATCAATGATGCAGCTCCCGGATAGCCTCCATAAAAGATATATTGGTTGAGATTGAAGCCAAAGCAGTCGTTCATTTCTTTATAATTCCAATGGCTCATACGAATCTCTTCAAATCGTCCGGCTAATGACTCTGATAGTCCTTTTTCGAGTAGGACACGACTACTCCCAAGGAGTAAAACCTTGATGTTTCGGTCGTGAAATGTGTCATCGTCCCACTCCTTTTTTACGGCTTCACTCCAATTCGAGATTTTCTGGATTTCATCAATTACGAGGACTATACTATCCCATCCATTGCTTTCCTTTAAGCTACGAGTTGCTGCCCAACAATTTGAAATCCATGCAGTATTGGTTGCAGGCACATTGTCTGCTGAGTAAAATTGAAATGGTATTGTCAAGTCGTTGAGAACTTGTTTTACGACAGTTGACTTGCCTATTTGACGAGCTCCCATCACGACTTGAAGAAACTTTCTGTTCTCTTCAAGTCGTGATTTAATGATTTGATATTCAGCACGTTTATACATTGTGTTACATTTTACGCAGTGGAGTGCGTATTTTTACGCAGCGCAAATATAATAAAAATACTGAACTGATACAATACCGATTACATATCTTTTTCGTTGGAGCTAAGCAAGCGATGATAAATTAATTTTTCAATGCTTGCTCGATGTCGGCGATGATGTCGTCGGAGTTTTCGATACCTACCGATAGGCGGATAAGGTCGGGACGAACGCCGGCCTCGATAAGTTGCTCATCGCTCATCTGGCGGTGGGTATGGCTGGCGGGATGGAGTACACATGTACGGGCATCGGCTACGTGAGTGACGATTGCGATAAATTTCAAGCAGTCCATAAAGCGAACCGACTCTTCGCGACCGCCTTTCAACCCGAATGAAATCACTCCGCATGAGCCGTTGGGCATATATTTCTTGGCCAATTCGTGATATTTATTGTCGGGCAATCCGCAGTAGTTCACCCATGCCACCTTGTCGTTTGAGGCAAGATATTCGGCGATTTTCTGTGCGTTTTCGCAGTGGCGAGGCATACGCAGATGGAGCGTCTCAAGTCCCAAATTCAAAAGGAATGCGTTTTGGGGTGACTGTATGCTGCCGAGGTCGCGCATCAACTGTGCGGTTGCTTTGGTGATATAAGCCCCTTTTCCGAATGCCTTTGTATAGGTCAATCCGTGATATGACTCGTCGGGGGTGCAAAGTCCGGGGAATTTCTCTGCGTGAGCGTCCCAGTCGAAGTTGCCGCTATCCACAATCGCGCCACCCACACTTACTGCATGTCCGTCCATATATTTGGTTGTAGAGTGTACCACTATGTCAGCTCCCCATTCAAACGGACGACAGTTGATAGGTGTCGGGAATGTATTGTCGACGATTAAGGGTACACCATGTGCATGAGCTATGCGAGCAAATTTTTCGATATCCAGCACTTCGAGCGAAGGGTTGGAGATGGTTTCTCCAAACAAGGCTTTGGTGTTGGGACGGAAAGCTGCCGAAATTTCCTCTTCCGAAGCGTCGGGGCTGATGAATGTGACATCGATGCCGAGCTTCTTCATTGTCACTCCGAAGAGATTGAACGTGCCGCCATAGATAGCTGATGAGCACACGAAGTGGTCGCCGGCTTGGCATATATTGAATATAGCATAGAAATTGGCTGCTTGTCCGCTCGACGTAAGCATTGCCGCCACTCCGCCTTCCAGGGCGGCTATTTTGGCTGCTACGGCATCGTTGGTCGGGTTTTGCAGGCGAGTGTAGAAGTAGCCTGAGTCCTCCAGGTCGAAAAGTCGAGCCATCTGCTCGCTGGTGTCGTATTTGAATGTGGTGCTTTGGTAGATAGGGAGCACACGCGGTTCTCCTTTCTTGGGAGTCCATCCGGCTTGAACGCAGATGGTCTCATTACTTAATTTTTTGTCCATTGTGATGAGTTATATTTATGTTTATTTTTTCTTCATATAATATTGGCGCGTATCTTGGTCGAACTTTTCTATTGCGTAGCGTAGCGCTGTGCGCGGCATCTTTGTCGCATATTGGTCGAGGAAGGTGCGTAGTCGTGCCTCGTCGCGCTTGCCGGCTTCGCGAAGCATCCAGCCGGTGGCTTTGTGTATCAATGGGTGCTGGTGGATCAGATATCGTTCGGCAAGTCGAAAGGTGTCATCGAGACGATGATGCTTGATTAGGGTCAATGTCGCAACGATGGCTATTCGTTGTCGCCATAGACATGAATCTGCGCTAAGACGATCGAGTAGAGTAGGGGACGGGTGAGTAAGAAGATGCTCGCCGAGTATCAGTGGAGCTGATAGATCTACCAAATCCCAATTGTTGGCCCGTTCGGCTGTGTCGAGATAAAAATCGACGATTACCTGTCGACGCTCCTCGTTTTTCTCTTTTTTGAATTTTTCTGCAAGAGCGATGTAGGCGGCGAGTCGATATTCATGTATCTCCTCATGTAGCATTTTAGAGATTGCGTCAAAATCCAAATGATGATAGTGTTTTGAGATCGCACGATTCTCCGGGACGGAAAGTCCGATGAACTTGTCGCCTTCGCCATACTCTCCTTTGCCGGTTTTGAAAAAACTCAGAAAGGTTTTTATTTTTTTCGGATTTGCCGCGGCGGTAAGCTCGCGTTTCCATATCTCGGTCATGTTGTAATTTTTGCTGTTACAAAATTACTAATTTATCTCGAAATATGTCGTCGGAGATTTTGTTTAACCTGCCCCCTCGTTCGGAAAAATTCAAATATTCAAATCTCAGAGACTTAATATGCGAGGTAAATGCCTGATGTATAGTGTGATGGTGCTAAAAATGGCACTATGCAAAATTCTCTCGAAAAATTTTGGGGAACTGCTACTTCTACTTCTTGATACTTTGTAAGCCGGTTTCTCACGAAAAATTATTAAGTTTGTGAAAATTTAGACAAGAATGGTACTCAACTACATTTGGATTGCATTTTTCATCATTGCCTTTGTCGTTGCATTGGGCAAGACAATTTTTTATGGCGACTTGGACATTTGGACCACAATCATGAGCGCTTCGTTTTCATCGGCAGGTACTGCCTTTGAGATTGCGTTGGGCTTGACCGGTATATTGTCGCTTTGGATGGGGCTGATGAAGATCGGCGAGCGAGGTGGTGTCATTCAACTCTTTGGACGAATGATTTCGCCCTTGTTCGTGCGACTCTTCCCCGGTATTCCTAAGGGGCATCCGGCAATGGGCTCTATATTTATGAATGTGTCGGCCAATATGCTCGGTCTTGATAATGCGGCTACACCATTGGGACTCAAGGCTATGCAGGAATTGCAGTCGCTCAATCCTAAGAAAGACACCGCCACCGATGCGATGCTGATGTTCTTGGTGCTTAATGCTTCGGGACTATGCTTTATACCTATCGGTATCATGATGTATCGCGCGCAAGCCGGAGCGCAAAATCCTACCGACGTGTTTATGCCCATTCTGTTGGCTACGTTTATCTCTACATTGGTGGGTATCATTGCGTTATGTCTCAAACAGCGCATTCGCCTCGATCGCGTCATCATCACATGGCTCGGCTCTTTGGCACTGATAGTCGGCGGTATAGTATGGTATTTCTCCACTTTGCCTCAAGAGCAAGTGCAGACTTATTCGAGCTTTGCTGCCAACATTCTGTTATTCGGTGTGATAGTGGGTTTTATTTGTGCTGGATTTCGTAGGAAAGTCAATATGTATGATGCCTTTATCGAGGGAGCAAAAGATGGTTTCAAGACTGCCATAACCATTGTGCCATATCTTGTTGCGATACTCGTTGCTATCGGTATGTTTCGTGCTTCGGGCGCGATGGATGTCATAACCGATGCGCTCGCTTCTGCTGTGGCTTGGATGGGCTTTGATGCCGAATGGGTAGGGGCGCTTCCCACGGCTCTTATGAAGCCTCTCAGCGGATCCGGAAGCCGTGGAATGATGGTCGATTTGATGAGTACATATGGCGCTGATGCTTTTGTGTCGCGCGTTTCTGCCGCTATCCAAGGTAGCACCGATACCACATTCTATATTTTAGCTGTTTATTTTGGTAGTGTTGGAGTCACAAAGACTCGCTATGCGGTGTCTTACGCGCTCCTTGCCGACGTGGTTGGTTCTATTGCCGGCATCGTGGCTGCATATATTTTCTTTAAGTAGAAATTACTCTCTGCGCTATTGCTATATCACGCGAATTTCACTAATTTTGCGTGTAACTTATAGCTCTTGAAAATGACAAGAATTGATTGGACAAGCGATGGCGTGGCTCTCCCGGAGATTGATACCGAGCTGTTCGCTTCATGGATAGAACGTGTGGCGGCTTCCCACGATAGGATAGTGGGGGCGTTGGTCTACATCTTTTGCGACGATGAAAAGATTCTTGAGGTAAATCGTCAGTTCCTTCAGCACGATTATTACACCGATATTATTACGTTCGACTATTCGCGTCGGCGTATGATAAGCGGTGATATGTTTATATCGCTTGATACTGTGCGCTCGAATGCCGAGATGCTTGGTTGTACCTACGAGCAAGAGCTCCGTCGTGTCATAATTCATGGTGTGTTGCACCTATGTGGTATCAACGACAAAGGACCCGGCGAGCGCGAAATTATGGAGCAAAACGAGGATCGTGCGCTTGCCCTTTTGGCTCAGTAAAGCCTCCTGTGTTTTTAGAAAAATCAATTAATACGATATGAAATTTCAGTATGACGTGATAGTTATCGGCGCCGGACATGCCGGCTGTGAAGCGGCTTCTGCATCGGCTCGTTTGGGGGCTGATACGCTCTTGATTACTATCGACATGAACAAAATAGCTCAAATGAGCTGTAACCCTGCTGTCGGGGGGATTGCCAAAGGTCAAATCGTGCGCGAAATTGATGCTTTAGGTGGTATGATGGGTGTTGTTACCGACGAAACTGCCATCCAATTTCGTATGCTCAATCGCTCTAAAGGCCCTGCTATGTGGAGTCCGCGCGCTCAAAGCGACCGCATGAAGTTTAGTGCGCGTTGGCGTCATGAGCTCGAAAATACCCCGAATCTATCGATGTGGCAAGACTCTGTGACGTCTCTCGTGATTGAAAATGAGGTGCTTTGTGGTGTGAAAACCGCTCTTGGAGTCGAGTTTCGCGCAAAAGCCGTAGTGCTTACCGCAGGCACGTTCCTCAATGGATTGATGCATATCGGGCGCGTTCAGATAGCCGGAGGACGTGTTTCAGAGCCGGCCTCTTATGGTGTGACAGAACAACTCAAAGAACTCGGATTTGATACGGCTCGCATGAAGACCGGTACACCTGTTCGTATAGATGGGCGTAGTGTGAAGTGGGAATTGACCACACCTCAAGAGGGGGAAGATGATTTTCATCAATTCTCATATCTGCCATCAGTAAAGCGTCGACTCAAAAGTCGCCCATGCTATACCGTCTACACCAATCCTACCACCCACGAAATACTGCGTCGCGGATTGCCCGACTCTCCTCTCTACAACGGACAGATTCAGAGCATAGGACCTCGCTATTGTCCAAGCATCGAAACTAAAATTGTTACTTTTGCCGACAAGCAGGAGCATCAATTGTTTTTGGAACCTGAGGGCGAAGATACTCAGGAATTTTATCTCAATGGCTTCTCTTCGTCGCTTCCGATCGACATTCAGATTGAGGCTTTGCAGAGTGTTCCCGCGCTCAGTGAAGTGCAAATCTACCGCCCCGGCTACGCTATCGAATATGATTTTTTCGACCCGACGCAGCTTCACCATACACTCGAAACCAAGCGTCTCGAAGGTCTGTTCTTCGCCGGTCAGGTAAATGGTACAACCGGATATGAGGAGGCTGCAGGGCAGGGTTTGATTGCTGGAATAAATGCAGCTCTCAAGGTGCAGGATCGGGGGGCGTTTGTGCTTAATCGCGATGAGGCTTATATCGGGGTGCTTATCGACGACCTCGTGACCAAAGGGGTCGATGAGCCTTATCGTATGTTTACCTCTCGTGCCGAATATCGTATTTTGCTCCGTCAAGATGATGCTGATATGCGTCTCACTCCGCGTGCCTATGAGATTGGTTTGGCTTCTGAAGAACGCTATCGTTTCATGGAATCGAAGCGCGCTCAGCGCGACCGATTGGTGGAATTTGCCCGCAATTTCTCTATAAAAGCTGCGCTGATAAATCCTGCTCTTGAACAGTTGGGTACTACTCCGCTTAAACAAGGCGTACGCCTATACGACCTCATACTCCGTCCGCAACTTTCGATTAATATGCTTGCTCCCCACATTCAAGCGTTGGCTGAAGAACTCGATAAGTTGGAAGTTGAGCGCCGCGAGGAGATCATTGAGGCTGCCGAGATTCTTATCAAGTATCAAGGATATATCGATCGCGAGCGTCTCATTGCCAACAAGATTCGTCGCCTCGAAGATGTGAGGATCGCCGGCAAAATTAATTATTCGGAGATAAAGCAACTCTCCACTGAGGCGCGTCAGAAGCTCGAAAAAATCAATCCCGAGACTGTGGCTCAAGCCTCGCGTATCCCCGGTATCTCTCCGAGCGACATCAATATTTTGCTGCTCTTAATAGGAAGATGAAATAATAGAATTGTTTCACGTGAAACAAAAGAAACTATCGAAATATCAATAACTTAAAACGGATAACAATGGAATACGTTAAGTCGAAAATTCGTGACGTCTACGACTTCCCTCAAAAGGGTGTAGTGTTCAAAGATCTTACCACGGTGTTTAAGGATCCGCGTGCGCTTCACATCGTAGGATGGGATCTCTCTCAGCTCTATCGCGACAAGGGTGTGACTAAGGTCGTGGGCATCGAGTCGCGTGGCTTTATCGGTGGTAGCATTCTTGCCTTTGAACTTGGTGCGGGTTTTGTTCCCATTCGCAAGCCGGGTAAATTGCCTGCCGACACCATACAAGCATCCTACGACAAGGAATACGGAAAGGACACAATCGAGATTCATCGCGATGCAATCGGTCCCGATGATGTGGTGGTGATACACGATGATGTGCTTGCTACCGGTGGCACTATGGCTGCTGCGTATGAGCTTGTGAAAAGTATGAACCCAAAGAAGATTTATATCAATTTTATCGTCGAATTAAGCTTCTTGAATGGACGCCGGCATCTGCCTGCCGAAGCTGAGGTGTCGGCGCTGATTACTTATTAGAAGTTGGCTCTAACGCACGAAAAATCCGAAGCGCTGAAGGAGAAGATTTCGATGCTTCCCGACACCCCCGGTGTGTATATGTACTACAATGCCGAGGGGGTGGTGATATATGTAGGTAAGGCTAAAAATCTTAAGCGACGTGTGTCGTCCTACTTCAATCGTGTACACGATTCGATGAAGACCAATCTGTTGGTGCGCGCCATCGTTGATATGCGCTATATCGTGGTGCCCACCGAAGAGGATGCTCTCAATCTCGAAGATTCGCTCATCAAGGAGTATAAGCCGCGCTACAATGTGCTCCTTAAAGACGATAAAACTTATCCGTGGATATGTGTCACTGCAGAGCATTATCCGCGAGTGTTTATGACGCGCAATCGCGTCAAAGACGGCTCGCGCTATTTCGGGCCCTACACTTCGGTGAGTGTGGCGCGCACGGTGTTGGAGTTGATACATCAATTGTACCCGTTGCGTCGATGTCGTCATGCCATCACGCCCGATTATATCGCGCAAGGTAAGGGGAGGCTATGCCTGGAATACCACATAAAAAATTGTGCCGGCTGTTGTCGCGGTTTGGTGCCGATGGAGGAATATTGTGCCAATATCGAACGCATAAAGCAGGTACTCCGAGGCGACACTGAGGAGCTGTTGCAATATCTTCGCTCCGGGATGGAGCGGCTGGCTATGGAGTTGCGCTTTGAGGAAGCTCAGGAGCTGAAAGAGAAATATCAGCTTATCGAGCGTTATCGAGCAAAGAGTGTTATCGTGAGCCAAACGGTCAACAATGTCGATGTGTTTGGTATCGAGGACGATGATCGCGACGTTTACATTAACTATATGCACGTGCGAGCCGGCTCTATTGTGAGGTGTATTACTCTCGAATATAAGCGTCGATTGGACGAACCGCAAGCCGAACTATTAGGCTATGCCATGGGTGAGATAGCTCGCAGCCTTGGAGTGGAATATCGCGAGGTGGTAGTGCCTGTCGTACCTGATGTGGAGTTCCCGAATGTGGAATTTATAGTGCCGCAACGTGGCGACAAAAAGAAACTCCTGGAAGTGTCGACACACAACGCCCGGCAGCACAAAGTCGATGCTCTCAAACGCATGGAAAAGAACAATCCGGAGGAGCGCATGGAGCGTACGCTCCAGCGCATGAAAGCCGATTTTCGCCTTTCCCAATTGCCTCGACATATCGAGTGTTTTGACAACTCAAATATCCAAGGGACAAACCCGGTGGCGTCGTGCGTCGTTTTCCGCAATGCCAAACCATCGAAGCGCGATTACCGCCATTTCAATATCAAGACGGTGGAAGGTCCCAACGACTTTGCCTCGATGAAGGAGGTTCTCACGCGACGCTATACCCGACTGATGGAGGAGGGGCAAGGATTGCCTCAGCTCATTGTAGTCGATGGCGGCAAGGGGCAGTTAAGCTCTGCCGTGGAGGCTCTCGACGAGATGGGATTGCGTGGCGTGATAGCTGTGGTGGGCATTGCAAAGAGATTGGAAGAGATATATTTCCCCGGCGATAGTGTGCCGCTTTATATCGATAAAAATTCGGAATCTCTGCGCGTTGTGCAGCATTTGCGCGACGAGGCTCACCGATTCGGTATAACTCATCACCGCAATCGTCGCAGTAAGTCGCAGACTGTCAGCGCTTTAGATTCTGTAAAAGGGATCGGCGAAAAGACGCAAGTGGCTCTGCTTCAGAGGTTTAAGAGCGTGAAGCGACTACGCGAGGCTGCTTTGGAACAAATATCCGAGGTCGTAGGACCGGCAAAAGCAAAAGTGGTGTACGACGCTCTGCATACAGAAAATCAACAAACAACATAGACTAAATATGCGACTTGTAATACAACGAGTGACCGAGGCTTCGGTCACAATAGGCGGAACGCTCCACAGCTCGATTGCCACGGGGCTGATGGTGCTTGTAGGGGTGGAGCATGGTGATACTGTCGATGATGCGCGGTGGCTTGCCGCCAAGACCGTCGCGATGCGTATTTTTCCCGACGATGAGGGCGTGATGAATCGCTCGGTTATCGATGTGTCGGGAGAGGTGCTTGCCGTAAGTCAGTTTACACTTACCGCATCTACTCGCAAGGGCAATCGCCCGTCGTATATCCGTGCTGCCGGACACGACACTGCCATTCCGCTCTATCAGACCTATTGCCAATTGGTGGCTGAGGCGCTCGGCCGTCAGGTGGCGCAAGGTGTTTTTGGAGCCGATATGAAGGTAGCATTGGTCAATGACGGGCCGGTGACGATAGTTATCGATTCAAAATTAAGAGAATGATTATGACCGAAGACATTACGTTGCGCTCTGCGCAGAAGATGGTCGATGAGTGGATCACCACAGTCGGTGTGCGATATTTCTCGCCGCTTACCAATATGGCGGTTCTGACAGAAGAAGTAGGCGAGGTGGCTCGCATTATGGCTCGAAGATATGGCGACCAATCGTTTAAGGAAGGGGAGAGCGACGATCTTTCCGACGAGTTGGCCGATTTGCTTTGGGTTACCTTGGCGATAGCCAATCAGACAGGTGTCGACCTCACGGAGGCTTTGCAGCGAAATATCGACAAAAAGACCTCTCGCGACATCACTCGCCATCAAAACAATCCCAAGCTCCACTGAAATCTCGAATAAAAACGCTATATTTGCGAAAAACAAAAAAGGAATACAATTATGAGTGACAAATATCATGACGCGATTGCCGCTTGTGGAGCGACGAGCGACGATGCAAAAGTGAAAGCTGCCGTTGAAGAAATCATCGCAAAGCATTACGATGAGAATAATACTCCCGACGTGCACAAATTTTTGCTGAACACTATCGACCTTACCACGCTCAATTCTACCGACACTCAGCAATCGGTAGCCGCATTTACCGAGCGTGTGAATGCGTTCGACGAGGAGCATCCCGAATTGCCTAATGTAGCTGCAATATGTGTCTATCCATGTTTTGCACCTGTGGTGCGCTCGGTGTTGGAAGTCTCTAAAGTCGATATCGCTTGTGTGTCGGGCGGATTTCCCACGTCGCAGACATTCCCTGAGGTGAAGATTGCCGAGACCGCTCTTGCTGTCGAAGGTGGTGCCGATGAAATCGACATCGTGCTCAATCTCGGTTTGTTTCTCGATGAGAACTACGAAGACCTTTGCGACGAGATACAAGAAATCAAGCACTCGTGTCGACATGCCCGTTTGAAAGTGATTCTCGAAACCGGCGCGCTTAAATCCGCCGAAAATATCAAGAAAGCATCAGTCCTTTCGCTTTATTCCGGAGCCGATTTCTTAAAGACATCCACCGGCAAGGGCTACGAGGGTGCTACTTTGGAGGCAGCCTACGTGATGTGCAGCTGTATCAAAGACTATTACGAAAAGACCGGTGCCATGGTGGGATTTAAGGCCTCAGGCGGTGTTTCTACCACGGAGGATGCGGTGAAGTATTATACCATCGTCAAGGAAGTGCTCGGTCAAGAGTGGCTGACAAACGAATATTTCCGCATCGGTGCAAGCCGACTTGCAAATAATCTGCTCAGCGACATCCTTGGTGAGCAAGTGAAATTCTTCTGATCATTTCAGTATAGGCCAATTAAATCGCTTTAATTCGGCTATGAGTTCTTTTTCGCGCCCGTTGCAATACTGATTGCAGAGGGCGTGAAATTTTTTGCTGTGATTCATCTCCGACAAGTGCGCAAGCTCGTGGCAGATGATATAGTCGAGCAGATGCGGCGGAAGAAACATCAAGACGTAGCTTAGCGAGATAATGCCTTTCGTGGTACAATGCCCAAGTTTGCGATGTCCGGAGCTTATTTCCCATCCCGAGGGCTGTAGGTTGAGCTTGGCGGCAATCTCTTTGCCTCGCGGTATCAAACTGCTCGCGGCCATGCGTTGAGCCATCTTACACATGAAATCGCTTATCGCTCCGGTTGTATCCGACTCATTCATATCCCAATTTGTACCTACCGCGATGGTGCCTATGCCATCGCGTAGCTGTGCGAGGATTTTGTCGGGCTTTAATTTCTGTTGAGTGATCTGTATGGATAGATTATAAAACCGGAATGTCTGCCCCACGCTGTAGCGTAGCGAGGGCTTGTTTTTTAATATCACATCTTTGTTTTGGTCGATGATGCGGTACACATCCTCGGCTGTGGCCGATGCCGGCACACAAATGCGGAGATAATCTTTCGACCACCTCATCGAGTAGGAATGAGAGTTGCTCATCACAGTCAGATGCACAACACCCACCTCCGGATGATGGAATTTTTGTCCCGAAACAAGCATCTCGTTATCGTTTATCGATACCCCACAAGAGTTTCGTGCGCAGCGTGTCGGCAAAATGGTGATCGAGGCGTTGCACAACGCGAATGCAGAATGGTGCGCGGTTGAGGGTGATTGTAGAGCCTTGTGGCAGCGTCACCGAGCGGCCGTCGATACTCAGTCGGTATGAAGCCGACCGCGAAGTTGTGGTGAGCGATAGAATGCTGTCGTTGCTCACTACCAGCGGACGCATCGTCAACGAATGGGCTGCGATTGGGGATACAGCCCAGCATGGAGCAGTTGGCTCTATGATAGGTCCTCCGATCGATAGGTTGTAGCCGGTCGAACCGGTAGGTGTCGATACGATAAGTCCATCGGCAACGTAAGTCGTGAGTTCCGTTCCGGTGATTGTGGTGTGAATATTTATCATTGAGGCAGTGTCCTGCTTCAAAATTGCTATTTCGTTGAGTGCATAAGGCCAAGTGTCGATGGTCTCTTCCACGCAGCGAGCTTCAATAAGCGCGCGTCGTTCGATCTTAAATCGCTCGTTGAGCAAGTCATCGATGAGAGCATCGGTATTTTCCAAGCGCGCATCGGCCAAATAACCTAAGTGACCGGTGTTGATACCGAGAATCGGTATCTCTTTTTCACCCACCCATTGAGCAGTATGCAAGAATGTGCCATCACCTCCGAAACTGATGGCGAGTGCCGCCGAAAAGTCGTGGTCGTGGATTATGTCGTAGACGCGAGGTGGGGTAGGAAGCACCTTACACAGATAATTGTGAAAAGATTCCTCCATCATAAGCCAGACGTTAAACTCGTTCAATCGTTCAAAAAAACGCGTCAAGGCTTCGATATGCGCCTCTTGATAGCTATTTCCGAAGATGGCTATTCTCATAGTTCAAGATAGTGGATAAGTTCGTTTATTCGCTCTTGTGTATTCGCTGATATAGGGTCGTTGCTGCCTACAATGTCGACCACGTCGTAGCCATATCGAGCCAATGAGCGCGCCACAGCCTCTCCATGGGAATGGTTGATGCGTAAGGCAATTGCAATCCGTCCGTCGCTTGTCGACCGCTCCATCACGTTGAGGTTGAGTATATGGGCGTTGCAGTCCTCTACCGCACGAGCTACCTCCGAAGCGCTATAGTCGTGACTGTCGCACTCCACAATCAGCTCACACGACTCATCGACCACCGGAAACATCTGAGCCATCGATGCCACGATTCCCTCGGCGTCGATTGTGCCTATGGCTTTGTCGGTCGCATCATCTACCACACCGACGGCCGATGCCGTGTCGAGCATCTTGTGCAGCACAACGGCCAACGATGCCGAAGCTGCAACTTTTGGGGTCGCAACTGCCAATTCTGCCGGCTTTAATGCCAATAATTTTGGCGATATTATATCTTTTGCGGTCAAAACGTTTCGATTTTTAGTCAGTTCTTATTACTTTTGCAGTCGATAAGTAGGACAAATGTAGTAAAAAAACTCCAAATATCCATATTTATCAACAATTACAGCAATAATATAGATTTCGATTGGTAAAAAAGATGACTAATTTAAGTGTAAATATCAACAAAGTTGCCACCTTGCGCAATGCGCGAGGCGAAAATGTGCCTAACGTGCAGCAAGTAGCGATGGATTGTGAGCAGTTTGGCGCGAATGGCATTACCGTCCATCCTCGCCCCGACGAACGCCACATTCGCTATGCCGACGTGTTTCAGCTTCGCCCGTTGGTGAAAACCGAATTTAATATTGAGGGATACCCGTCGCCCGAATTTATGGACTTGGTGCTGAAAGTTAAGCCCGCGCAAGTTACATTGGTGCCCGACGCTCCCGATGCGTTGACCTCCAATGCCGGATGGAACGTGGCAGATAATCTCGAATTTCTGACATCGATTGTCGACTCGCTTCGCGAAGCAGGCATCCGCTCTTCGATTTTTGTGGGTACGGATGTCGAAAACATTAAGATGGCAGCAAAAACCGGTGCCGATCGTGTGGAATTGTTTACAAAGCCCTATGCCGACGGATATGCTGCCAATCGTGAAGAGGCTGTAGCTCCTTTTGTCGAAGCAAGTGTGGCGGCTCACAAAGTAGGTCTCGGTGTCAATGCCGGTCATGATCTGAACCTCGAAAATTTGAAGTATTTTCATGAGCAGATACCCTATCTCAACGAGGTGTCGATAGGTCACTCTCTTATCTCCGACGCGCTATATCTCGGTCTTCAAGAGACTATCAAGCGCTACAAAGAATGTCTTCAATAATCACAAATCATATTAACCCCTCAAATATCCTGATAAAAGAATATGCTTAACACGATTTTAGTCGCAATACAGTCGGTCGTTGTCGATTCAGTCGCAACCGATAGCGCCATGGTTGCCGATGCAGCTCAACAGGCAGCGCCCATGGTCGAAGAATTGTCTGTTTGGGATCTTTGTCTCAAAGGCGGATTCATAATGATACCATTGGCTCTGCTCTCAATTGTGTGTATCTATGTATTTATTGAGCGCTTTATGGTCATCCGTAAGGCCGACCAGGAAGACCCCACATTCATGCGTCGCATCAAAGATTATATCCATGAAGGAGAAATCGAGAGTGCGCTCAATCTTTGCAAAAAGACTGAGTCGCCTTACGCGCGCTTGATTATAAAAGGTATCAGCCGTATCGGACGCCCCATGAACGATGTGCTTGTGGCTATCGAAAATACCGGCAATCTTGAAATCGCTCGTCTTGGCAAAGGGTTGCCATGGCTTGCCACTACAGCTTCCGGTGCGCCGATGCTCGGATTCTTAGGCACGGTAGTAGGTATGGTTGAGGCGTTCTACGCATTGGCAAGTGCCGGTAGTGGTGCTAATATCGGTGTCCTCGCCGGTGGTATTTACGAAGCATTGGTCACCACTGTTGCCGGTCTTGTGGTCGGTATCATCGCTATGTTTGCCTACAACTATTTGGTGTCGCGAATCAATGGTGTGATGAAGCTCCTCGAAGGCAAAACGATGGAATTTATGGATCTCCTTAACGAGCCTGCCGAGTAACATCGGTGGTGTCGCATTGTCAATAACTATCGATTATTATGGCATTAAAACGACAACATAATATGATGGCGGAATTTTCGATGGCATCGATGACCGATGTGATCTTTCTGCTGTTGATATTCTTCATGGTCACTTCTACGTTTGTGTTTCCCACGGCGTTGGAGGTGAATCTCCCGCAAAGTTCGGAGCAAACGGCTGTGAAACCCGGTACGCGCGTGTATATCGACAAGGAACAGCAACTTTATGCCTCCTTTGGCGATGAAGAGCCGCAGGCTATCGCCGCCGATGCGTTGCTCACTTTCTTGCGTATGACTCAAGAGACCGCCCCCGAAAGCTATATCGCTATCTATGCCGATGAGGCTGTGCCTTATGGCAAGATTGTCGAGGTGCTTGATTTGGGTGCTCGCAATAATCTCAAAATGGTGCTTGCCACCAAACCGGCATCTACATCTACCATAAAGACTTCTGATGGACTCTAATAGAAAAGATCGTATAATAGCTATTGTCGGCACTGTGGCTTTTCATGCCATAGTGTTGATTGTGTTGCTTTGTGCGTATCTTGAGTTTGACCCGACGGAGACTCGCGAGTGGCCTCCTGCCGACGAAAGCGAAATCTTGTTTGGCGGTGAGTATGTGATGCTTGGCGATATTCCCGACCCATCGGTAACCACAAGCGACGAGCCGGCTCCTCAGGAGACGACCGACGATGCCGCCTCTGACGCTACCGATATGGTCGATGCCGGCTCGGTAGGTGAGCCTGCTCCCTTGATTACATCGCAGCAAGAGTCGCCGGCTAAGGTGAAAGAAAAAGAGCGTCCCGAAAAGACAGGCCCTACTAAAGAGGAGCTTGCCGCTCAAGAGAAAGCGCGTCGCGAAAAGGAAGCTGCCGAGCGCATCAGCAATCGTGTGAAGTTTGGTGGCAGCGGTTCCGGCAATGGTAAGTCGGGACAGCCCGACGGCAATGCCTCTACCGGAGCGGTGAAAGGTGCTCCCGGTCACAATTTGAAAGGCCGTTCGGTAGAGAGTTGGGGTAGACCTTCAAGCACTTTGTCGGGCACAATACGCATCAAAGTAGTGGTAAACAAGCAGGGAAAGGTAGTCGGTACTCCCACTTATGTCGGGGGCGACGGACCTGCAGCTGCCAATATGAACGTACGAAATAGTTGCATCGCAGCATCGCGTCAGTCGCAATTCTCGGTGTCGCTCGACGGCCCCGCTACGCAGACCGGTGTGATTACATGGCGATTTGAATAATAAAAAATAGAAATAAACGATATGAATTATTGGGCGATAATCAACAATGTGAAAGTAGGGCCGTTGTCGGCTGAGCAATTAATAGCTTGTGGCGCTACAGCGCAGACACAAGTGTGGCGTGAAGGTATGGCGCAATGGGCAGCCGCTGCGACTGTGCCGGAGTTGGCTCCGCTGTTTGTCCCGAAACCATCATGGACTGATTATTCGACTCCCAATCCGGTATCTGCTCCTACGCCGACTCCGACCGAACCGATGCCTCCTTGTCCACAGACATATCTGGTGTGGGCTATCTTGGCTACAGTACTATGCTGCTGGCCGTTAGGTATTCCGGCTATCGTTTATGCTGCAAAGGTTTCCACTCGCTACAATCAAGGCGACTATGCCGGCGCTAAGCAAGCATCAGAGCGCGCTGCTATGTGGACTATAATCTCTATTGTTGCGGGATTGGTGTCTACGCCGTTCTATTTCGCTCTGATATGAAGCTGACCAAACGGTTGAAATACTTGATAGCGGCAGTGACGTTGCTTGTTGCGCTATGTGTCTACTTCTATTTCGACCCGAGCGACCATCTGTTTCCTCGTTGCCCCTTTCTTGTCGCCACCGGTTACGAATGTCCCGGTTGTGGCTCCCAGCGAGCTATTCATGCCCTTCTTCATGGCGATATAGTTGCCGCATGGCATTTCAATGCTATGCTCATAGTGTTCATTCCGATTATCGTTACGTTGTTGATAGCGGAATTTCGACGTACCGTGGCTCCTCGATTTTATCGCGCTGTCAACTCGTCGTATGTGATTTGGGGTTCGGCAATATTACTTGTGGCATGGTGGATTTTACGAAATTTTTGATGGGTTAAGTGTTTTTATTTTGTAGAGCGAGCGAGTTATGTTATCTTTGCCATCGATTTTGGGGTTGTATGCCCCTTGACTATCAAACGGATGAAAAAGTATAATATAATCAACAATTCGCTCGGATGGTTCGTCTTTGTAGTGTCGGCCATCACCTATCTGCTCACTCTTGAGCCTACTGCGAGCTTCTGGGACTGTCCCGAATTTATTTCTCAAGGTTACAAACTGGAAGTCGGACACCCGCCGGGCAACCCTATTTTCATGCTTGCCGCACGATTTTTCGTGAACTTCACGACCGATCCGTCGCAAGTGGCTATTGCCGTCAATTCGATGTCGGCGTTGCTTAGTGCAGGCACAATCTTGCTCTTGTTCTGGACCATTACGCACTTGGTACGTCGCTTGGTCACTCGCGATGATGCCGAGGAATATTCTTTGACGCGAATGCTTGTGATATTCGGCTCCGGATTGGTCGGCTCGCTTGCCTACACATGGAGCGATACCTTCTGGTTTTCAGCCGTGGAAGGCGAAGTTTATGCCTTTTCATCGTTCTGTACGGCGTTGGTATTCTGGCTTATACTGAAGTGGGAAAATCGTGCAGATCAGCCGCATAGCGACCGCTATCTGATATTGATAGCCTATGTGATTGGTATCTCTATCGCCGTCCATTTGCTCAACTTGCTCTGTATTCCTGCCATCGTATTGGTATTCTACTACAAGAAGTATCGCAACACTACTGCTACCGGCTCGCTGATTGCCCTTGCCGTATCGTTTGTGATAGTGGGGCTTATCCTCTATGGCCTTGTTCCGGGCTTCATTGAAGTGGCAGGTTGGATGGAACTTTTCTGCGTCAATACACTTGGCATGAGTTTCAACATGGGGGTATTGGTCTACTTCATCATTGCATTGGGACTGTTTATATGGAGCATTGCCGAATTGTATAAGGGCGATAGCCAGAAACGCATCAAAATATCATTTTTGCTCGCTGTCGTGGTTTCCGGTATTCCCTTTATCGGTGATGGCTGGATAATCCCTGCATTGCTGTTGGGCGGATTGGTTTATTTCTTATTTTTCAGAAACCAACAATTGCCGGTGCGCATCCTAAGCATCACATCGATCAGTATTTTGGTGATATTTATCGGCTATTCATCGTATGCATTGCTCTTGATACGCTCATCTGCCAATCCTCCGATGAATCAGAATGGTCCCGACAACGTGTTCTCGTTAAGCTCCTACCTCAACCGTGAGCAATATGGCGAACGCCCCTTGTTCTACGGCAATACGATGCATTCGGGCATCCTCTATCAAGTAGATGCATCGGGACGTCCGAAAGCTATCGTCGATGAGGGTAAAACTCTGTATGGCAAGGCCGTTAAGACCTCTCCCGACGACCCCGACCGCTATGAGGCTATCGGTAAAAGCCAGTCGTACAAGATGACTCCCGAACTGAATATGCTCTTCCCTCGTATGTATAGCGGAAAGCATGCTGCGGCTTATCAGGATTGGATCGGTATGGTAGGGGAGAAAGTATATGCCACTACCTACGTCGACGAGAATGGCGAGCCATTGCAGAAGGATTGGAAACTTAAACCTACGTTTGTAGAAAATCTGCGATTCTTCTTCACCTATCAGCTCAACCACATGTATTGGCGATATTTCATGTGGAACTTTGCCGGCCGTCAGAACGACATTCAAGGTAATGGCGAAGTCAATCATGGCAACTGGATTTCCGGTATTCCGTTTATCGACACGCCTCGACTGGGCGATCAGTCTATGCTCCCCGACGACTTGGGTGCCGGAAACAAGGGTCATAATGTGTTCTACCTACTTCCGCTCATTTTGGGCATCATCGGATTGCTTTGGCAAGCCTTTACCTCTAAGCGAGGCATTGAGCAATTCTGGGTGGTGTTTTTCCTCTTCTTTATGACCGGTATAGCCATCGTGCTCTATCTCAATCAGACTCCTTCGCAACCTCGCGAACGCGACTACGCTTTTGCCGGGTCGTTCTATGCCTTTGCAATATGGATAGGTATGGGTGTAGCCGGATTGTGGCGTATGGTGGTAATCGGTTTGCGTAAGACTCGCGACAAGGAGATGCCCGTATATCAGGAGCCCGACGACCGACAAGGATTTTTGGCGGCTATCGTGGCTTGCGTTTTGGGCGTCATCGTACCTCTCCAAATGGTGTCGCAGACATGGGACGACCACGACCGAACCGGACGATATGCTGCGCGCGATTTCGGTATGAACTATCTGTCGAGTCTCGACGAAAACGCCGTGATATTTACAAACGGCGACAACGATACATTCCCACTATGGTACGCGCAAGAGGTAGAGGGCTATCGTACCGACGTCAGAGTAGTCAATCTGTCATATCTCACTACCGACTGGTATGTGAACCAAATGCGTCATCCATCGTATAATTCGGCACCGATAGCCATGATGGCTACTCCTGCCGATTATGCTCACGACCGCCGTCAGTTCAGCTATTTTCTTTCGCCTGACACTACGAAGGTAAATGCTCTTGCCGCCGTGAAGTGGTGCTATTCTAACGAGGCCGACCGCAACGAGTGGGGGCTTCCGGAGTTCCGATATACCAATATGTATATTCCTATCGATAAAGAAGCTGTGGTGAAAGCCGGTCGCGTTACCGCCGATGAAGCAGTTGCCGTGGATGAATACATCGATATGAATCTCAACAATTCTCCCGAGACGGTTGCCGATGGCGGATTGACATTGAGTCAATTGGTATCGCTTGATATGATTGCTACTAACGCTGCCAATGGTTGGACTCGTCCGTTCTATTTCGCGATGACCGTTCCCGATTCCTACTATTTGGGATTGTCACCGTATCTGAGAAATACCGGTATGGCCTACGAAGTGTCGCCCGTACGCACGGAAATGTACGACGGATATACGATAGATGTCAACACCGATAAGATGTACGACAATGTGGTCAATAAATTCCGTTGGGGTGGCATCGACCAAACCAAGAGTGCCGACGATATTTACCTCGACGAGACTGTACGCCGCATGGTCACCACCACTCGCAGCTCGATGCTCGACCTTGCCACTCAGCTCTATAACGAGGGCGTGACAGCTGAAGTGCTCGCCGACTCTATCGATGCTCCCGAATATGGAAAGACTTTCTCGGCCGACCGCTACAAGCGCGCTCGCACCATCCTCGATTTGATGGTCGAAAAACTTCCGACTCATGCGTCGCCTTACTCGGTGCAGATAGGACAGAATCTCGGCGAACTCTATCTTCGTCTATATGATGTGACGGGCGAAGAGTCCGACAAGGAGAAGGGTTTGAAGATTCTCGAATATGAAATACGCCATTTCGGGCAATACGTACGCTATTTCCAAAGCCTCACACCCGGCAAATATGCTACGCTTCAGCGCGCCGACCGCTATGTCAATGACACATATTTCATTGCGCTCATTCAGACTTATAGTGATGGTGGTGGAGATGCAGAGACTCTTCTCAACGAACTTCAAGCTACCGGCATCAATTTCAGTCGTTATCTTGGTGAGTAACTAATCGGGAAAAAATATGTTTATCGAACAACCACCGCTCCTATATCGCCTATTGTTTCCGGAAGCAATATGGCGCATCAAACGCAAAAAACGACGAGTGGTGTATCTGACATTCGATGACGGGCCTATTCCCGAAGTCACCCCATGGGTCCTTGATTTGCTCGATGCTGAGCAAATCAAGGCTACCTTTTTTTTAGTCGGCGACAATGTGCGCCGACATCCTCATTTGCTCGAAGAGATTAAGCGCCGTGGACACAGCTATGGCAACCATACGATGAACCATCTACAAGGGTTCAAAGTGCACTCACGTCGATACCTACGAAATATCACCGAGGCTGACGAACTGATCGATAGCTCGCTTTTTCGCCCGCCTCACGGACTATTGCGATGGTCGCAGGCAAGAGTCATCAAGCGTCACTACAATATCATCATGTACGACCTTGTGACGCGCGACTATAGCCGCAAGCTTACCCCCGATGAGGTGTTTGCCAATGTGAAGCGATATGCCCGCAATGGGTCGATTATAGTATTCCACGACTCGCTGAAAGCAGAAAAAAACATGCGTCAGACGCTTCCTCGTGCTATCCATTGGCTAAAAGAGCAGGGTTATGAGTTTCTCCCCATTACCATGTAAATCGTCGATTTTGGAGCCTCTCAAGGCTTCTGGCGCTTCGAGTTTTGGCATTGCCGATGCTTGTCGAGTGTCGGACGTGGCTGTAGATGCCTATCGACGTTGGATTGCCGATGAGTGTAACGGCGAGATGGAATATCTGGCGCGATATGACGAGGTGCGCACCGATCCGCGCCTGCTTCTCGATGGAGCACAATCCATCATTGTGGTTGCGTTCAATTATTTCCCTGAAAAAACTCAGCCTGACGATGCGCCTCAGATAGCGACCTATGCACTCGGACGCGACTACCACGAGGTGGTGCGCCGGCGCTTGGAATCGGTGGCCGAATATATCCGTACTGCTTGGGGCGGACAGACGCGCGTGTGTGTCGACACAGCACCGCTTCGCGAGCGCTATTGGGCTGCAGAGGCGGGTGTTGGCTTTATCGGGCGCAATGGATTGCTGATAGTGCCCGGAGTCGGCTCGTATGTGTTTATCGGCACAATACTGACGACTGTGAAGTTTGCACCCTCTGCTCCGTGTCGCGACAGATGTGCCGATTGTGGTGCGTGTGTGAAAGCCTGCCCGATGGGTGCACTACGCGGCGATGGCTCGATGGATGCTCGTCGCTGCTTGTCGTATCTTACCATTGAATATCGAGGAGAGTTGCCAGACGATTTGCCGTTGGGACAGCGAGTGTATGGGTGCGACACTTGTCAATCTGTATGTCCCCACAATCGTGAGGTCAAGCCTACTGATATTGCTGAATTTGCCGCGTCGGAGTCGCTGTTGGCTCTACGTGGCGATGATATTGAAAGAATGACTCAAGAGGATTTTTCACGCATATTCAGTCATTCGGCCGTCAAGCGCACGAAACTCGCCGGATTGCAACGCAATTATCGTCGGATGCAACGCGGTCGCAATGATTAATATTCGCTGAATAGGCGTGGCTTGATTACTATGCCGGCGCGCAATTGGGAGTGGAATTTGTTGTATTCCAACAATCCTTCGCCATAACCATTGTAATATTGGACAAATAGATATTGGTTGGCGTTTTTGGTGAGTTGATAGCTGAATTCGAGCGTTGTGTTGTAGTTCAGTTCCCATCCGCGACGTTTCACCAACAGCACCGAAGCCCCAAATCGCTTATTGGGCGATGTGTACGACATGCCCATCTGATAGATGCCGCAATAGTCGAGGATGTCTTTGTTGTTCTCGCCGTCGATAATCGGAATCCACACTTTGCCATGGATGATAAAGTTTGGATCGACCATGATGCTTGCACCGAACGAAATTTTGTTCCATGAGCGCGAGTCCTGCCCGTTCTTGCCATTGCTCTCATGTTCGAGTAGCATCATCGCTTTTCCGATGAAGCGGTCTTTGACGAAAATAGGCTTTGCAAGCCCCACGCCGGGATTGAAATTGAGGTCGGTCATTGGGAGCGATTCCTCAAGCACATTCCAAAAGCACTTTTGAGAATAAAACAGATAGAGATATGTGCCCCACGGAAGTGTGCTCTTGGTCAGCCGTTGTGATATGGATATTTGAAACTTTACGTTGGTATTGTTTTTCGATATGCTTTGCCCGATGGGAGGACCGAATACGAAGTAATTGTCTTTGTAGAGAGTGAAGTAAGGCCCATTGTCAAATGCTTGTCGTACGCTGTCGGCATTCACTTTCTGCTCATTGAACGTGACAATCTGCCCATGCGTTGTCGTGGCGACAAGCATCAGCAGTAATGTTATCGTATGTCGGAGCTTTTTTTTCATATCTCGGGTGCAAAGTTACGAATTATGTCAGTAATAACAATTGTAGAAAATGTCGCATTTGTGTCCTATAAATCCGAATTTGCTTTGTCGTGTGGCGCGGAATACGTAACTTTGCGGTAAACAGACAATAAAATGACTAAACGATTGAAAAAAATACTGCTTACCATCTCGCTGCTCGTTAGTGCGGTGCTTACCGGTTGCGGAGGTGGCGATTCATTCACCATTTCGGGTATCATACTTGGTGGCGGCACACAGAATTTGCATATCTGCTACATGGCAGAGGGGACGATGGTCGATGCGCTGACGGTGGCCGTGGATGGCAAATTTCGCTATGAGGGTTCTGTGGCGCAGCCTACGATGGTCGAGATTTTTTCTTCCGGCAGAAAGCTGATAGGACGTGTGTATGTGAAAAATGGCGATGCCGTCGAAGGCGAATGGGATATCGATAAATACTATGCGGCTAAGGTGGATGGTAATTCCGAAAGCAGTGAGTGGGCTAAGTTCCTTCGCGAAAATGCAGATGCACTCGATTCCAAGAGTCCGTCGGCAGGGAATGAGGTTATAACGCAATATATCGTGTCGCACCCCGACAATGTGGTGTCGACGTTGCTACTCATCACAAGCTACGATGCTACGGTCAATGAAGCCGGAGCCGATTCGCTCTATTCTCTTATCGAACCTACAGTGCGCCCCGATGCGTTGGTGGCCTCTTATCGCCAAATGCTATCGGCTATATCTTCCGATAAAATGACACGACGCCTGATTCCTCTTCGTCTATATGCAGGAGAAGATTCGGTCATCAGCTACAATCATGTCCGTCAATCCTATTCGTTGCTTTGCTTCACAGGTCGCGATGGCCGCGACTCTGTCGTAAAGGTGTTGCAGCGATTGACCGACGACTATCCTCAAAAGCGCCTGAGAATTGTGGATATATCGTTCGCTCCCGACACTGCGGCGTGGCGCAATGCCACACGTCGCGACTCGGCTTCTTGGGACGAGGCTTGGGCTGTTGGGGCTACGACCAACAAGGCTATCGAATATCTGTCGATACCGCGCACTCCCTATTTCATTGTCGCCGACTCTACCGGAACACAGCTCTTCCGCGGCTCTTCTGTCTCTCAAGCGCAGGCGTTGATCGATTCAAAATTGAAACAATAATAAATCCCCTGACATCATGCTTATCAAGACCTACGGAGCGGCTGTGCAAGGCATCGATGCTATATTGGTCACCATCGAAGTCAGCGTCGAAAATGGCATCTCTTATTGTATCGTCGGGCTGCCCGACACCGCTGTGCGTGAAAGCCACGAGCGTGTGCAGTCGGCGATGAAGCAGTCGAGCTTTGAGTATCCGCGGCGACGTGTGGTTATCAATATGTCGCCTGCCGATGTGAAGAAAGAGGGTGCTGCCTACGACCTTCCTATTGCGATAGGCATTCTCGCCGCCGATGGCAAGGTGCAGGCTGATAGCCTCGATGGATATATGATAATGGGTGAATTGTCGCTCGATGGCTCGGTATTGCCCATCAAAGGGGTGTTGCCGATGGCTATAAAGGCTCGCGAGCTTGGCTTCAAAGGGATGATTGTGCCTCGTGCCAACGTCACAGAGGCTGCCGTGGTCAACAATATTAATGTCTACGGAGTCGACAATCTGGCTCAAGTGGCGGCTTTCCTAAACGGCTCCTACATCTTGCAACCCACGGTAGTGAATACTCGTGAGGAGTTTGCCAAGGCTATCGATGAGTGGGAGTTGGATTTCGCCGATGTGAAAGGACAGGAGAATGTGAAGCGCGCGTTTGAGGTAGCGTGTGCCGGCGGACACAATATTTTGCTTGTAGGCCCTCCCGGTTCGGGTAAATCGATGATGGCAAAGCGTCTCCCATCGATATTGCCTCCACTGACATTGCAAGAGGCTCTTGAAACTACCAAAATACATTCGGTGGCGGGTAAGCTCCGACGCGGGTCGATGCTCATGACTCAGCGTCCGTTCCGCTCGCCTCACCACACGATTTCTCCCGTGGCTCTCGTAGGCGGAGGGAGCAACCCGATGCCGGGCGAGATTTCGTTGGCTCACAATGGCATTCTGTTTCTCGACGAGTTCCCCGAATTTAGCCGTACGGTGCTTGAAGTGATGCGTCAGCCGCTCGAAGATCGCCACATCAACATCTCTCGCGCCAAGTATTCTATCGACTATCCTGCCGGCTTTATGCTCGTGGCATCGATGAATCCTTGTCCGTGCGGCTACTATACGCACCCCACAAAGCCATGTATTTGTGCGCCCGGACAGGTGCAGAAGTATCTCAATCGCATTTCGGGTCCTCTGCTTGATCGCATCGATTTGCAGGTGGAGATAATGCCGGTTCCCTTTGAAGAGATGTCGTCGCTACTGCCCGGTGAGAGCAGTGCTGCCATCCGCGAGCGTGTGGTTCGCGCAAGAGCCATTCAGACCGAACGATTCCGCGATGAGCGCACAGTTCATTGCAACGCACAGATGTCGTCGCGTCTTATCAACCAATATGCTCGTCCCGATGATGCCGGTATGAAGCGTCTACACGATGCGATGAAGCGCCTCGACATGTCGGCGCGCGCCTACGACCGCATTCTCAAAGTGGCTCGCACCATTGCCGACCTCGAAGGCTCGGAGCGTGTGCTCGACCACCACATCCGCGAAGCTGTCACCTATCGTTCGCTCGACCGCTCCTCGTGGGGCGCAGCCAACCACATATAGCAGCCGATTTTCATACTTTTAATTCTGTTGCTGATATTGGATATAGTGATATAGATTGCATAGCAGATTCTTTTCCGGATGCAGACATTTCGACCTTAGACGTCGTGCCGATGTGTAGTATTTGAACGAGAGAAACTCTCCCTCGCGATGCCAATGGATGGAGTCGAATGGCACGGCATACACTCGCTTGTTGAAGTCTACGCGCGTCAGTCGAGCATCTCTCGACTCTGAAAATTCTTTCGACGCATTGAAATATTCCTCTTTCGAGGTGTCTACATTGATGAGGTAGAAGCATGTCGGCTTGCCACCCTCATACACATCTCTGCCTATGCCAAGCAGTTTTACCTCGATATTGAGCGTTTCAAGCCATTCGGCTTTGACTTTCATTGCTTCGGGCAGTGCGCTTATTATGTAGTCGTGATACAGGGCTTTACCTGCGTCCTGACTCTCCTGGGTATATGTCATCGGCGTGTCGTAGTTCTTTAGAATATGGCGAGTGGCAAGCCCGGAGGTTATCATGTTTTTTGATATGGTGCTTGTGTCGCTTCGATGTGGAAACAGTGTGGTTCCGTCATTGAGCATTATATGCCCGATCACACCGATGTGATTGGAGAATGGCGATTCCTCAAACGAGAGCAACCTATTGCGATACTCATAGATCTGCCGGAGCGACAACTCATCGTTGATCAGATAGTCGACTGCGCGATTGGTGAGCATGTGAGCAATATAGTTGCTTCGCGAGGTGTTGAGGTAGACGCGTTGTGCCGTTCGGTCGATAGTGTAGCCATCCATACGCACAGTCTCTGTGTTGCGAAAATTGCTGTTGTGGTGCGCTTTGATGATGTCGAAGCTGTGGTCTTTGATGAATGGATCCAATCGGAAGCGTTTAGAAGGGTCGTCGCACAGCGTGATTGAATACCCCTTTTCATCTCCGACAAAGTCGCAACACACGTCGTAGTGTACGCAACATTCATTGTCGTTGAGGATAAACTGCTTTAGGTATCTTTCGCCATATATTGCTGTGATGTCGCGGTCTTCATACGATACTTTCTGCCGGTCTTCAAACGACTTGAAAGCCGTATTGATCATGTAATAAAAGATTGCACTGATGAGGAAGGCACACACTGTGGCCAAGATGTCGGTGCGAATGTCAAACTGATAAAAGCCCGATATGCACAGCAACACCACGAGGATGGCAAAATAAAACAGGAAATTGATGAGGCGTTTGCGAGTGTCGGATGCAAAAAACAGGCTATGGATGTTTTGCTTCGATTTCAGTTTGAGGCTAATCCATTTTTCTTGGAATATTATGGCGAGAGGCTTCATATAGGAGATTGTGAATTCTATTGGTGGTATGATTGTTGGTTAGCAAATGAGGGTAGTTTATGAAAAAATTGTAGTAGTGGCTTGTGAGCCGTTCGGTTTTGTCATCGCAATATATCGTTCGTCCGTTGTGCTCTACCGATTGAAGGCTATGATTTAAGATATATCGATCGGTGGGAGTTGCGATGACTGTTTGCTTGTGGTTGCGATTATTATTCCAAGCTATGTTTATTGCAATGTCGGTCGCTCCGCATTGCATATGGGCGTTAGCTCTGATGGGGATTGCGGTGTCGGGAGCTTCGGTCAGCTGCATATCCTTGACCACGCAGTTGTCAAGGTCGATCAATGCCGATAGTAGCGAAAGGGCATTGATGCCGCTGTCCAACCAGCAACCGCCCTTGTGCAGATAGTCGGCCTTGACTATTCCGTTGCTTGAGGCAAACGGATCGTCGATTTCTATCGCGATTGACTCTATTTGCGACAAACGGATATTGTTGGTGAACCATATCACTTCATTACCACATAGCCAGTGGAATATCGTTTGATATTGTATGTTGCTTTTTTGCAACTCTATAAATTCTTTCTCCGTAGCTACCAATGGTTTTTCCACTAAGGCTGCGACTCCATGCTTATGGCATGAGGTGATGATGTCGCAGTGGGTATGGGGTGGAGTAGCTATGATTGCAATATCGGGTTTGAGGGTCGAGATGGCATTATTATAGTCGTGAAAAAACGGCAGTGAGATGAATTGTTGTCGCGATTCGGCCAAACTATTCACATCACACACTCCGACACACTCTATCGCCAAGCTTTCATGAAGCCCGCGACAATAAGCCCCGGCAATATTGCCGAGCCCTATCAATATCGCCCGATGTTTGTGTGCCGATTTAGTTGGCACTTCTTTCACTTCGTGGCGATAGTTGTAGTTGTTGCGGAAGGTTTCAAACGAGTCGGGGGCGCTTTTGAGGGTGATGGTGTCGGCCTCAGGGGAATATGATGATATGATAGATGCCTTTGTGACGCATTTTGCGGCCGTCTGTGGCGCTTGTTCGGCTACATCGAGGGTTGGTAGGCTGAAATGACCACAAAGCGCTTTAAGCACCATTGATGAGGCTCTGATTTTTCCCTCGCGCGAATATCCTGCTATGTGAGGAGTAGCCACCACTGCTCGTTGCAACAGCTCCGGAGATATTGCCGGCTCATTTTCCCAGCAGTCGATGATGGCGTCTGCCACTATCTTTTTGTCGATGGCTTCAACAAGGGCCGCGGTGTCGACAATGGCTCCGCGAGCACTGTCGATGATGATTGGACAGCGCTTGGTCGATGATAGAAATCCTGCGTTGCAGATATGATAGGTTGGATATTTGCCTCCATGAGTAAGTGGTGTGTGAAATGTGATGATGTCGGCTTCGTTAGCTATGGTGTCTAATCCTACGAACTTGTCGGCGCCCTCGCGCTCGGCGCGAGGAGGGTCGCATAGTAATACGCGCATTCCCAGTTGGCGGCTCCAGCTCTCTACGATACTCCCTACATGGCCTACTCCGACTATACCTATGGTCAGTTCAGAGAGCGCCCGATTGTCGCCTCTGAGCGCTTGTCGGTATATGATTGACGCCATCACATATTGAGCCACTGCCGGAGCATTGCATCCCGGAGCATTAGCCACGGTGATGCCACTGCTTTGACAATAATCAAGGTCAATATGGTCGGTACCTATCGTGGCTGTAGCGATAAACCGACAGCGAGAGCCGTCGAGAAGCGACCTGTCGCAACGAGTGCGTGTGCGTGTTATCAGCGCATCGGCATTGCGCATCGCTTCAGCCGTAATCTCCTCCGGCGCGAGATATTTCACATTGCAATGCTCATCGAGAATCCCGCCGATGAAGGGTATTTTGCTCTCTATGATGACGTTAGGCTTCATAATACATACGACCATATATAGAACGAGAGATAGACGAGTATCAATAGCGAGATAGGGATATAGCTACGTGTTTTGTGGTTTATCACAAACAAATGTCCCACCTGCATGGCTGCGCAATAGTTGAGTATTGGCACATAGATGGCAAAGTTTGTGTAGTCGACTATCAGCAATATTGCGGTGGCAATGGCAAGAATGCCGACAAATCCGTTGTAAGCGCGAGCTCGCGAATTGTAGCTATAAATCTTCATGAAATTTATTACTCCGGTCACTATCGTTACCAAAAGTGTAAAACCTACGGTGACAGCAAGACGAATAATGTCGCCTTGCGTGATGGCTGAAAATACACTTGTGAATCGCGGTATCTCGATTGCACCGGGTTCTATGATGCCAAGTCCCCAAAGTATCCATGGGGGCGTGACGATGCCTATTATGGCTGCCGTAAAGGCACGTAGCGACATGGTGCGCATCTGAATCATCCCTACAAAAAACACCGGTATGAAAAACAGATAGGCATACTGCGTCATTGCTCCCAATGACAACATGAAAAACATAAGAAACACACTATGCGTTTCATTGTGGCGTCCGAACGTGGAAAATAGCACGATTGAAGCTGCCAACACCACTAAGCAGAGGATTGTGCCTCCATACAATTGTCCGGATAATTCCGGCGTCGATGCCTGTATGATGATAAATATCGTGGCATATAGCGACGATATGGAGCGGATTACGTTGTAGCGCTTGTTGAGCAAGATCATCATCGCTGCTATGCCTATGCATAGCAGTCCGTTGACAATCATCGAGACGAGTGGGAGCGAAATCCATTCGTTGGCCGATGGTAATCCAAGTCCTTTAGAGCCTTCAATGGGCAAGATTGTCCCATGAGTATAAGACATGATAATTGCTGCGATGGCAATGACCATCGCAACAACCATTCCGCCTCGGGAATGAAAAGCCTGTGTTATTGATGCTTCTCTCACGAGTTAAGAAGAGCCATGAGGTCACGTCCGATGTCGCGACGATAGTAAGCTCCGTCCCAATTGATTTTGTCGATTGAGGCGTAGCTGTGAGCCAAAGCGTCGGCTATTGAGTTTCCGTAAGAACTTACGGCTATTACGCGACCGCCCGAGGTTACAAGCTGTCCGTCGGCATCGATGTTTGTGCCGGCGTGGAATGGAATGCTTTCGGTGATGTCGTCGGCAATGGTGATTGCTTTCCCTTTTTCGTAATCACCCGGATAGCCTCCCGATACCATCATCACGGTCACCGCCGTGCGAGGATCTTCACGTAGTTCGATGTCGCCCAAAGAGCCTTTGGCTGCGCCTTCCATGAGCGCTACCAAATCGCTGTCGATACGGAGCATTACGGCTTCGGTTTCAGGGTCGCCCATGCGCACATTATATTCAATCACCATAGGCTCATTATCTACCTTGATTAAGCCTAAGAAGATAAATCCACGATATGTGATGCCTTCGGCTGCCAATCCTTTGATGGTAGGCTCGATGATGCGACTGCGCACTTTTTCCATAAATGTTTCGTCGGCAAACGGCACAGGGCTTACGGCGCCCATACCTCCGGTATTCAGACCGGTGTCGCCTTCGCCTATACGCTTATAGTCTTTTGCTACGGGAAGCACTCGATAGTCGGTGCCGTCTGAGAGCACGAATACGGAACACTCTATACCTGAGAGAAATTCTTCGATTACCACTGTGGCCGACGATGCGCCAAACATGCCTGAGAGCATCTCTTTGAGTGATGCGCGCGCTTCTTCGATGGTGGGGAGTATCAACACACCTTTGCCGGCAGCAAGGCCATCAGCTTTGAGTACGTAAGGAGCCTTGAGCTCTTCAAGGAAGCGATAGCCCTCTTCGATGGTTTCTGCGGTAAAGCTGCGATAGCGAGCTGTGGGGATATTGTATTTCACCATGAATTGCTTGGCAAAATCCTTGCTGCCTTCTAATTGTGCGCCGGCTTTCGACGGACCTACCACAAGGATGTCGGTCCCTTCAAAATAGTCGTATATGCCTTTTACCAATGGGTCTTCCGGACCTACCACTATCATTTTCACACCATGCTCCTCTACCCATGCTTTGACTGCCGGAAAATCTACCGGAGAGAGTGCCACCGGAGTGCCATATTGTGCCGAGCCGCCATTGCCCGGAGCAATATATAGTTTGCCAAGGCGGGGTGATTGAGCTATTTTCCACGCTAAAGCGGCTTCGCGTCCGCCTGAACCAAGGAGAAGAATGTCTATTTTGTCCATGATGAATTGTGATGCAATATATGGTGATTAATCGTTTTGTTCGGTAGTGTTGTCGGTCGGATTGTTGCCGTTGCGTTTCCATCCGCGAGGACGCATTGTGCGACTTTCGGTTGGGGGAAGAGAAGGCTGCTTTCCGACGATAGAGCGTAGCAATGCTTCGTTGCGACGTCGACCGAGGGGATTTCCCGAATCGCTCGATTGCTCGGGGCGAGAGTCGGCAAATCTTCGTTTCGTGCTCTTGTAGCGATCTTCAAGCGGAGTGCGTTTCGCTTTTTTCTTGTCGATAAACGCTTCCTTCCCGCCGAAACCTTTGCGACGGGCATCCATCTTCCACTCTTTGTCGGTGACGCGACGCATCTGCTTCTTGTCGGTTTTGCGATTGCGCTCGGCGTTCTTTATCGAGCCACCTTCGCTACGAAATGTCTTGTAGTCGCCCTCGAATATCACATACTCGCGCAGCTCACATTCGAGTGCGCCGTTGAGCATTGCTTGGCGTGATGATACGGCAAGCCCGATTTTCTTGAAATGCTCGTCTTTATAACCTATAATCCAAGCATGATAGCCCTTGAACACATGTTTGAGCTTCGTGCCGATGGTTTCATAGAGACCATCCATATCATCCACGCTGATTCGTTCGCCGTAGGGCGGATTGGTCACCAATACTCCGGCGGGTTGCGGTGCCTCTTCCCATTGAGAAATCGGGCGTATGGTCAGGTCGACATATCGAGCCACTCCGGCCTGCTTCACATTGGCTTCTGCTATTGCAATGGCCTTTGGCGAGATGTCGGCACCATAGATTTTGTGGGCAAATTCGCGCTCCTGAGAGTCGTCGTTATAGAGTTCGTCAAACAATTCTTCGTCGAAGTCGTTCCACTGCTCGAATGCGAAGCTCTTGCGATACACACCCGGATTGATATTGGCGGCTATCAAAGCTGCTTCGACAAGGAATGTTCCTGAGCCGCACATCGGGTCGACCAATGGCGACTCGCCTCGCCAGCCGCTTTTGAGAATGATACCGGCAGCGAGCACTTCGTTGATAGGGGCATCGGTCTGTGCCACACGATAGCCGCGCTTGTGAAGCGACTCGCCTGATGAGTCGAGCGATAAGGTCACACGGTCGCCTTGAATGTGAACGTTGATCATCACATCGGCATCTTGAAGACGGACTCCCGGACGCTTGTCGGCACCATATTTGTCCTTGAAGAAATCGACAATGGCATCTTTGACGCGATAAGTGACGAAGCGTGAGTGTGTAAATTCTTCTGAATTTACCACAGAGTCGATTGAGAATGTCTTATCGAGCGACAACACCTGTGTCCAGTCATACTCCTTTACCATATCGTAGAGGCTGTCGGTGTCGCGAGCGATAAACTTATAGATTGGCTTGAGAATGCGCAAGGCTGTGCGGCAACACAGATTGGCTTTGTAGAGCATCTTGAGGTTCCCCTCGAACGACACCATTCTCACTCCGGGTACGACATTTTCGGCTCCCAAATTTCGGAGCTCTTCGGCAAGTACATCTTCAAGACCCTGAAATGTCTTTGCCACCATTTCAAATTGTTGCTTCATCACTGCTTGAATCTTAATATATTGTTGGCTTTTGCTTGCACAAGTTTTTCTCCCTCTGCCACATCTTCGGTCACCCAGATATTGCCTCCTATCACAGCGTTGGCTCCGATGGTGATGCGTCCGAGAATTGAGGTGTTGGAATAGATGACTACGTTGTCGCCTATGATGGGGTGGCGAGGTATTCCCTTTATCGGATTATTGTTTTCGTCAAGATCAAAACTCTTGGCGCCGAGTGTCACGCCTTGATATAGCTTGACATTGTTGCCTATTATAGCAGTCGCTCCTACTACCACACCTGTACCATGGTCGATTGTGAACGACTCGCCTATTTGGGCTGCCGGGTGAATGTCTATGCCGGTTTCGCTATGTGCTTGCTCCGATATCATGCGGGGTATGATGGGCACTTCGAGCTTCACAAGTTCGTGGGCTATGCGGTAGTTGGAGATGGCGCGGATAGCCGGATAGCAGTATATCACCTCGTCGTCGGATATTGCTGCCGGGTCGCCATAATAAGTGGCGTGTACGTCGGTGTAGAGCAGTCGGCGCAACTCCGGCAGTCGCTCTACAAATGCCGTAGCTTTCTGTTGAGCCTCCAAACTCAACTGTGCCAATATCTCAGCTGATGATTCCGACGCGGCAATACATAGCCCTGCCACAATCTGATTTGTCAGCACATTGTGGAGCTTCTCTATTTGCAAGCCGGTGTGGTAGGCTATATTGTAGCGATTGATGTCGCTATCTCCGAAAAATCCTGGGAATATGATGGCTCGACAGAGGTTGATGATTTGACGTATGGCGGCCTCGGAGGGTAGAGGCTCTCCGCTACGACGCATGTGGCACATTTTGGCGAGACTTTCATCGTTTGAAAGCCTTTCGACCACGGCGGTCATCGCTCGGTTGTATTGTTTTGTCGTTTCCATCATTTTAATTTTCGCTATGTTGTCGGTATTGACAACGCCTTTCCATGATGCAAAGTTAATGCAAAACATGCCAATAAAAAAGAACTATCGGAAATTTGTGCGACATTTGGTGGTTGATATTGACATTTTATGGTGGAAAAATTTAGGAGATATTGACAAAATCGACCAAAAAATTGGTGGAACTCCCTTTTGAAAGATGCATATAATGACGAATCGGGTTGCAATCACAAAAGATTGCAACCCGATTCTGAATATTTATAGAAGTTTCTTTAATATTCGCTCCATGCGGCGATGTTGATGTCGGCGATGGGCTTAGAGGTGAACGCTTTGATGTAGGCTGAGGCCAAGCGTGCATTGGTGAGCAACGGAATATTGTGGTCGATGGCCGAGCGACGGATGCGGTATCCGTTGGTAAGCTCTCGCTTGGTGTGATTCTTCGGTATGTTGATCACCAAGTCGATGGTGTGAGAGGCGAGCAAGTCGATGATGTTTTCGCCGCCTTCATCGGGCCAGCATACAGTGGTAGCCTCTATGCCGTTGCTCTTGAGGAACTTGGCAGTGCCATCGGTTGCATAAAGCTTGTAGCCTGCGGCATCAAGCATCTTGCAGGCATCGAGCATATCCACCTTGCCACGAACGTCGCCCGACGATACGAGCACTCCCTTGCCGGGCACGTGGTGTCCTACCGAAATCATCGCATTCAAGAGCGCCTCGTCAAAGTCGCTACCCAAGCAACCTACCTCGCCGGTCGACGACATATCTACGCCCAACACCGGGTCGGCTTTGTGTAGACGGGCAAATGAGAATTGCGATGCTTTCACGCCGATATAGTCGATGTCGAATGTTGAGCTATCGGCTTTTTCTACCGGCTCGCCAAGCATGATGCGAGTGGCTGTGTCGATAAAGTTGCGCTTGAGTATCTTCGATACGAATGGGAACGAACGCGATGCGCGAAGGTTACATTCGATTACTTTCACATCGTTGTTCTTTGCGAGATATTGGATGTTGAACGGGCCTGAGATGTTCAATTCCTTTGCAATCTTCTTTGAGATGCGCTTGATGCGACGTGCCGTCTCCATGTAGATCTTTTGCGCAGGGAACACGAGGGTGGCATCCCCTGAGTGTACGCCGGCAAACTCGATGTGCTCTGAAATTGCATATTCGATAATCTCGCCGTTGCGAGCCACTGCGTCAAATTCGATTTCCTTTGCGTTTTGGAGAAACTCCGACACCACCACAGGGAACTCTTTCGACACCTTGGCTGCTGCGCCGAGGAACTCGTGCATCGAGTCGTAGTCATGACACACGTTCATAGCTGCTCCTGAGAGTACGTAGCTGGGGCGGATGAGGACAGGGAAGCCTACTTCACGAACGAACGAATCGATGTCCTCAAACGAGGTCAACTCTCTCCAACGAGGCTGGTCGATGCCGAGCGAGTCGAGCATTGCCGAGAACTTGTGGCGATTTTCTGCGCGGTCGATCGATGTAGGAGCTGTGCCAAGGATGGGCACTGCGCGACGATGGAGCTTCATCGCGAGGTTATTGGGAATCTGTCCGCCCACCGACACTATCACGCCACGAGGATTTTCGAGGTCGATGATGTCCATCACGCGCTCAAACGATAGCTCGTCGAAATAGAGGCGGTCGCACATGTCGTAGTCGGTCGATATGGTCTCGGGGTTGTAGTTGATCATAATTGACTTGTAGCCGAGTTGGCGACAAGTGTTGACTGCGTTTACCGAACACCAGTCAAATTCAACCGACGAACCGATACGATAAGCTCCCGAACCAAGCACGATTATATTTTTGCCCGAATTGTAGTCGTAAGGCACCATGTTCTCTTTTGCTCCGTAGGTCACATATAGGTAGTTGGTGAGCTCCGGATATTCAGAGGCTACGGTATTGATACGACACACTCTGGGGGTGATATTATGTTTCTTACGGACATCGCGAACGCGGAGCACATCGTTCTCCATCGTACCTATGGGGTCTTCTACGCAACGAGCGATCTGGAAGTCGGAGAAGCCTAAGCGCTTTGCTTCGGCAAGCACATCGGCGGGAAGCTCTTCGATCTTGTTGTAGCCTTTAAGCACATTGGCATAGTCTACGATATTTTTCAAGCGAGAGAGGAACCATGGATCGATTTTTGTCAACTCTTCGATGCGATCTACGGTATATCCCTCTTCGAGTGCCTTCGCGATGGCGAAAATGCGCAAATCGGTAGGATGCGACAAGGCTTGGTCGAGGTCGTCAAACCTCACGTCCTTGTTGCCCACAAAGCCGTGCATGCCTTGACCGATCATACGCAGACCCTTCTGGATGATTTCTTCAAACGATTTGCCTATCGACATGATTTCGCCTACCGACTTCATCGAAGAGCCGATTTCGCGGTCTACACCGGCAAATTTTGTCAAGTCCCAACGTGGGATTTTCACAATCATATAGTCGACCGACGGAGCCACGTATGCCGAGTTTGGTGTGCCCATTTCGCCGATTTGGTCGAGTGAGTATCCAAGTGCGAGCTTTGCTGCCACGAATGCCAAGGGATAACCCGATGCTTTCGATGCCAAAGCTGATGAGCGGCTCAAACGTGCGTTGATCTCGATGATACGATAGTCGTTGGTTTCGGCGTTGAATGCATATTGGATGTTACATTCTCCCACGATGCCGATATGGCGCACCACTTGGCGAGCTATATCTTCGAGCATTGTGATTTGCTCTTTGCTGAGCGACACGATAGGTGCTACCACGATACTTTCGCCGGTGTGAATGCCAAGCGGGTCGAAGTTTTCCATCGGCACTACGGTGAAGCAGTGGTCGTTCTTATCGCGAATTACCTCAAACTCGATTTCTTTCCAGCCTTTGAGCGACTCTTCTACGAGGATTTGTTTTGAGTGGGCAAGTGCGCTTTCGCAAAGCGTACGGAACTCTTCTTCGTTGGTGCAGATACCCGAGCCGAGACCTCCCAATGCGTAGGCCGAGCGCACCATCACCGGGAAGCCGATGCGGCGAGCCACCTCGATGGCGTCTTCCATCGTTTCGACGGCTTGCGACACCGGTGTCTTTGCGCTGATCTCATTGAGTTTTTTAACAAACAAGTCGCGGTCTTCGGTGATCATGATGGCATCGACGGACGTGCCGAGCACCTTCACTCCATAGCGTTCGAGCGTACCATTCAGATAAAGCTCTGTCCCGCAGTTCAATGCAGTCTGTCCTCCAAATGCAAGCAAGATGCCGTCGGGGCGCTCTTTCTTTATTACCTCCTCCACAAAGTGGGGAGTGATAGGAAGAAAATACACTTGGTCGGCTACACCTTCCGAGGTCTGAATAGTAGCAATATTCGGATTGATGAGCACTGTTGAGATTCCCTCTTCGCGCAGCGCCTTGAGCGCTTGCGATCCTGAATAGTCAAACTCGCCGGCTTGACCAATCTTCAAGGCTCCGGAGCCGAGAAGCAAAACTTTCTTTATTCCGTCGATCATGATCAATGATGTTGTTTTCTATATTCTAACCTGCAAAATTACAACATATTCATGGCTTATGCAAAAATAATCTCTCATTCCGATTGTTTTTTTTGTCAAAATGTCAATTTCTGTCACGAAATCGGGCGCATTTCTACCGTTATGACATCTCCATCGATTTTTGACCGCGATTCTCAACACTCACATCTCACCCCTGCAAAATAATATTTACAATAAGAAAAGCGACCGACAATCACCTGATTATCAGTCGTCTATTGCTGTGGAGTATAGCGGACTCGAACCGCTCACCTCGACACTGCCAGTGTCGCGCTCTAGCCGGATGAGCTAATACCCCGATTTTGTGGCACAAAGATAGATGATATTTTTTTGCTGTGCAACATTTCGCCCGAAAAACTTTTAAGCAAATGTTCCGGAGTCTAACTCATTTTTAAGATATGAATATATATATTTTGAACTCTGGAAATATAATCCGGTGTCGGGATTACATAATTTGTCATAAGTCACGGATGAGTATAGCAGATCTAAAGTGTCCGTAATCGAAAGGTCATAATCTTTGGCAAGCATTACTGCCAAATCAGCACTTATCGCCTCTTTCATATATTCAAAATCAGCTTCTTTCATCACACAATTTTGTTGAGAAATGATATTGCTTTGTTTGTCCCGAAGAAATATTGAAAAGTTATCCCTTTCATAAATTTAAGTCGATTCAAAAATTCCGATTTGTCTATTGTACCATCTTTCAACTTTCTAAGTTGCAAGCCTACTTTATCATTGGCTATTGGTCCATAAATGATGTCGTATTCATCACAAACATTCATTCCTTCTCTATTGGTAAATACAAAATCTGCCCATTATTCCGAGTATTCGGAAAATATCTTTACTCTAAGAAGATTGCTATTTAATAGCTCTTGATCGAATTCAAATCTTGATACGATAGGTTTTCCTCCTAAAAGTTGAGCCTTGAATTTAGCCATATCGATTGCTTGTTGCTCATCGTCAGAGAGATAGAATCCTTTTCCAAAGTCCTTATTTGGTTTGGATTTAGTTAAATCGATTTGATAAATCTCTATGTTCGAGCCGTGAAAGAGTATCATAATATTCCTCCTGATTTTCTGCAGAATATGGCTACGCTATCGATTGCTTCGTTGAAATCAAGCGTGTGAATTATACCATAATTTTCCTCTATAAAAGCAATCCCTTTGTGGACTCTCATATAGCGGTAGGCTTGAGCATCAGTCAAATTATATCTTTTGCCAAATTCGTTGACTAATGCTATTATGTATTCCAATATGTCGCGAATATTTCCGGTCATAGTGCAAAAGTAATGATATTTTTTTGCTGTGCAACATTTCGCCCGAAAATTTCTGCATCAGTCGGGCATAAAAGTGGGGGCGGGTGTCGACGATGTGGGTTGCTCTTCTTTCAAAAACAGGTAGTTCCCTATCACGAGGATGTCAATGTCGGTGTGGATAAAACAGCGGTAGGCGTCGTCGGGACTGCAAACAATAGGCTCGCCACGCACATTGAAACTCGTGTTTACCACCACTCCGCATCCGGAAAGTTGTCGGAATGCGGATATCAAGTCGTAGAATGGAGCATTGGCTTGGCGAGAAACTGTCTGTACACGCGCCGAAAAGTCTACATGAGTCACTGCCTGTAGCTCTGACCGCTCCACATAAAGCCGCTCCATATATGGACGATTATGGTAGTCGTCGGGAAGCTGACGGCGGATACTATCGGCTACTTCAGCGGTAAACAACATATACGGCGACTCTCCGTCAAGAGCAAAATAGCGATGCGCATCCTCGGCAAGCACTGCGGGGGCAAACGGGCGGAAGCTCTCTCGACGCTTTACGGCCAGATTCAAGCGACGTTGCATCTCCGGGTTGCGCGCATCGGCCAAGATGGAGCGGTTGCCGAGCGCACGTGGCCCAAATTCCATGCGCCCCTGCATCCATCCCACGATTTTCCCATCGGCGATATATTGAGCGGTCTGTTGATATAGGTTCTCCGGCGATAAGCGATGAGCCACTGCATCATTGCGCTCTATCATACGCTCTATTTCGGTGTTATTAGGCTCCGAACCCAAGTAGGCTCCTTGCATGGCGTCGGGAAGTATCGGTGTCCGAGCTTTAGAAAGATGGATATGCCATGCTCCGAGCGCTGCTCCGAGTGCACCACCGGCATCGCCCGACGCCGGTTGCACCCATATGCTGTCGAAAATCTGTTCACGTCGAAGTCGTCCGTTGGCCACACAGTTAAGCGCCACACCTCCGGCCATCACGAGCCGCGGACAGTCGGTGAGCCTGCGAGCAGTTCGGGCAAGGCGCACGACAATCTCCTCGGTTATCATTTGGCAAGCTCGTGCAAGTCGCAGATGGCACGGCTGTAGCTCTTCGTCGGCTTGCCGTCGTGCCACTCCGAGCAGACGTTGCCATGCGTCGTCGCGAGTCATTCTCAGCCCGGTGGCGTAGTCGAAATATCGCATATTCAGCTTGAACGAGCCGTCATCTTTAAGCGAGATGATCTCGGAGAGTATCAGTTCACGCATCTTCTTCGTGTCATCGTCATCAATGCCGTAGGGCGCCAATCCCATGAGTTTGTATTCGCCCGAATTTACGCGAAATCCGCAATAATAAGTCACGGCCGAATAAAACAATCCTAATGAATGAGGAAATTCAATCGATCGTAGGCGAGTTATCTTGTTTTCCTCTCCATAGCATATTGTCGTAGTGTCCCATTCGCCCACACCATCTATGGTCAATATTGCCGCATCAGCGTATGGGGAGGGATAGAACGCACTTGCGGCGTGTGAAAGATGATGGTCGGTAAACAATATCGGAGCTACTATGTCATAGTCCCGAAGCGCTTCCGCGATGCGACGACGGGTGTAGAGTTTGTCTTTGAGCCACACCGGCATCGCTTTGAGAAAACTGCGTAATCCTCTTGGTGCAAAATTATGATAGGTCTCTAATAGTCGGGAGAATTTGATAAACGGCTTCTCGTAGAACACCACGTGCGATATGTCGGCTCCGTTGAGCGACGCTTCTCGCAAGCAGTAGGCTATCGCTTGCTTCGGAAACGACGCATCGTGCTTTATGCGAGTGAAACGCTCCTCCTGTGCGGCGGCGATGATTTTTCCGTCTACAATGATGGCGGCGGCGCTGTCGTGATAGTTGTATGAGATGCCGAGGATTGCTATCATAATCAGAATATCGAATAGATAAATGGTGCCAACGCCGAGCCTTGCGACAGCACTATCACTGCGCTAAGCAGCAATAATACCACTATGAGCGGTATGAGCCAATATTTCTTTTCGGCGCGGAGAAATTGAAAAAATTCTTTTAGAAAGTCCATTATCGAGTCAGAATTGTTTGGTTAAATCTTCCGAGATATAAGGTTTGTTTTCAGTGCGGAAATAGCTCTCAGTGCCGTCTTGCTTGCTGCTTGTCGGTGCTTTGCCGGTGAGCCGGCGGACAATCCCTACCGGACACACCACAAAGTAGTACACCATGGTGAGCAATATCGCAGATGCTCCCTTTTCGAGTATTCGTGCTATCATAAACCACGCCCAAGCCATCGGATGAAATATCTTAGGCACTATGGCGGCTAAGAGTAGTAATACGATGGTCGTAGGCAAAGCCCCGTGACAGTCTGTTGTGGCGGCAATGATAGCGGTCACTAAAGCTGCCACTATGGCAAAATCGCGACATTGATGTTTGCTGATGCTCATAGTGAGTCTGTTTGTTGTGTGGTGAGATACCGGCGGAGTTGTCGCGTCTCGGCTGATGGCGCCAATCGCTCGGCTATATTTAAGTAATAAGTTGCTTTCTCGCGACACCCGATGGCGGCAGCAAGTTTTGCTGCCATGATAGGGTAGCTCCCGTCGTAGGGCGCATCAAGGCACAGCCCTTCGGCTATGGCGAGAGCTGAGATGAGATCCGACTTACCGATATAATATTCATATAGCATCCGCATCGCTTGCAGCCATGAGATTTGTTTTACCGCCAACGCTCCGGCCACCTGCTCCTCATAAGAGCGTACATATCCGGCAGGCTCATCGGGAATAGGTTCGTTGAAAGGCCAGTTTTCGCGTAGAAGCCAATTCTGAATGCGACCATAGTGTCGATCAAAGTCGGAGATGATATATCCGTCGAAATCTATCGGAGTCAATGCTCCCGCGCTCTCGCCTATTATCCCCGATTCTATTACGGCGTTATAGAATGCATCGGCCATCAGTGCGTGTCCGTCGATATTGGGGTGCACATGTTCCAAAAGCAGATTGTCGCCCACGATGCCGCCGGGCGAATGTTGGCTGAACAACTCCATCAAGTCCACCAATCTCACCACGGCGTGTCGCGATGCTATGGCTTGTATTGTGTCGTTTATTGCTTCCGGTGCGCGAAATCGTAGCCCGTCATATTCCTTCGCAAGGATGAAGTGCCTGCGCGCTTCCACGCTGTCTCCCATTGAGAGAGCCTTTTGCGCAGCTTTCCACTCTGCTTCGGCGTTATATTCCGAGTCGATGCTTTCAAATGGTGCGAGATCACCTTGGTTATATACCAAAGTGCCAATTATCGTCGGGATGGCTCTCTGCTCAAGCTCTTCAACGATAGCGTTCATATTTTCGGCATATTGCTCAATGCCACGATAGTATGCCTCCGAGCCGTATGGAATTTTTTGATTTTCTACCATTCGCTCCATCAGGTTGAGCCGTTGGTCGGTGAGGCGGCGGTCTGTCCCCTTGATTTTGGACGCTATATCCAAAAGCCATTGCCCGATTTTCAGTTCCGACAGCGATAGCATCAAGCGGTTGAGCCACGGCGACGAACCCGAAGTCGACGCCACTCCCATAGCTCCATAATACTCATTGTGCCCGGCATATATTATCACAGCATCCGGTTCATAGTCCACTATCTGTGAAGCAAAATCGCGTAGCGTAGTGGAGCAGATGGCCGTGAGCGAAAGGTTTATCACTTCAATATTGCGGTTGGGATATTGCATTCGCAGTCGGTAAGCGAGCATTCGCGGAAATGCCCCGTTGTGCATATACGGAAATCCCACCGACGATGAGGCTCCCAATGTAAATATGCGCGTAGTCCCCGAGTGCTTCTCCCGAGTGAAATATTCGATATTGCCCTGCGTGGCGTTCTCTTTGACGGTGAAATATCGCCGCGAGGCATCGCTGCTAAGCCGATAGTAATTGCCATGCTCATCGAGCGTGAAAATTTCGGTTGAGTAGCCATATCCTCCTATGCGGAGAGCTATCTCTACAAGCACAAGCAACGCTACCGGCAATAGTATAGCCAGCACACGAAATAGTCTGCGATGGTGGTTTTTCGACACAATTAGGATAATATTATTAAACTCTTAACGCAAAAATATACAATATTATTATTTTTGTTGATATAATACTTGTGATTCTTTCGCTTCTATGATGAAATAAATCGGCCGTAGCGAAACATTTGTGCGTGAGATTTCCTATCTTTGCAACGACAATTCCTATGGGGACGCATCTTGCGTCCCCTCTTAAACGCATCTTTTATGGTTTACAAATATGATTATCTCGTTGTCGGTTCCGGTATTGCCGGCATGAGTTTCGCTCTCAAAGTAGCGGCCACAGGGCGCGTAGCCTTAGTGTGCAAGACCAAGTTAGAAGAGGCCAACACTGCTCTCGCTCAAGGTGGCGTGGCATCGGTGACCAATTTGGAAGTCGATAATTTCGATAAGCATATCGAAGACACTATGATAGCCGGCGATTGGCTCAGCGATCCCGAAGCTGTGCGCAAGGTTGTCACCGAAGCCCCGGGGCAGATTAAGGAATTGATAGAGTGGGGCGTTGACTTCGACAAAAACGAAAGTGGCGACTTCGACCTCCACCGCGAAGGCGGTCACTCGGAGTTCCGTATTCTCCACCATGCCGACAACACCGGATTTGAAATCCAGGAAAGTCTCATCAAAGCCGTCCGCTCTAATCCCAACATCGACATCTTCGAAGACCATTTCGCTATCGAAATCATCACTCAGCACCACCTCGGCAAGATTGTGACTCGTCGCACACCCGACATCACTTGCTATGGCGCGTATGTGCTCGACCAAACCTCCGGGCGTGTCGACACATTTCTTGCGCGCATCACTCTCATGGCTACCGGTGGCGTAGGTGCTGTCTACACCACTACCACCAACCCTCTTGTCGCCACAGGCGATGGCATAGCCATGGTATATCGTGCCAAGGGTACGGTGCAAGACATGGAGTTTATCCAATTCCATCCCACGGCTCTATATCATCCCGGCGACCGTCCGTCATTCCTCATCACCGAGGCAATGCGTGGCTATGGTGCAGTGTTGCGTAACCTCAAAGGCGAAGAGTTCATGCATCGCTACGACTCGCGATTGTCGCTCGCTCCGCGCGACATCGTCGCTCGTGCCATCGACTCCGAGATGAAGCTCCATGGTGACGACCATGTATATCTCGACGTGACTCACAAAGACCCCGAAGAGACCAAGCACCATTTCCCGAATATCTACGCCAAATGTCTGTCGCTGGGCATTGACATTACCAAGGATTATATTCCGGTGGCACCTGCTGCTCACTATCTCTGTGGCGGCATCAAGGTCGACACCAATGCCGAGTCGTCGATCAAACGCTTGTATGCCGTTGGAGAGTGCAGTTGCACCGGTCTGCATGGTGGCAACCGCTTGGCGTCAAATTCGCTCATCGAAGCCGTAGTATATGCCGACGCAGCTGCTCGCCACGCTCAAGAGGCGATCAACCACTACTCATTCCGTACCGATGTCCCCGAGTGGAACGACGAAGGTACACGCCTTCCCGAAGAGATGGTGCTCATCACACAGTCCATCAAAGAAGTCGGGCAGATTATGAGCGCCTATGTGGGCATCGTACGCTCCAACCTTCGCTTAGATCGTGCGTGGAATCGTCTCGACATTCTGTACGAGGAAACCGAAAAGCTCTTTAAGCGTAGCAAGGCATCGCGCGACATCTGCGAGCTTCGTAATATCATCAACGTAGGCTATCTCATCATGCGCCAAGCTAAAGAGCGCAAGGAGTCGCGCGGGTTGCACTACACTATCGACTATCCACCGGTCAATAAAGAAGAAAAATAAAGCGACATCGATATTAAACCTTCACCCCCGACCGATTGTCTCATAAGGTATGAAGCAACTGACTCTCCTTATACTTCTCTTGCTGTTCGCCCTGCCTGATGTGTGGGCCGACACGCCCGACATGGAGCCATCGGTCGATTGGAAGGTGCGCGCCGTGCGCGGACGCTACCACACTGTCACCGAGGAGGGCGACACGGTGCTGATGGTCGTCCTCAACGACATCACGGTCTTTCCACCGCTGAAGTTCAAAAACAAAAAGCAAGAGAAATTCTATTGGCGTACCGTGCGCGACGTCCGCAAAGCCCTGCCTTACGCCAAACTCATTTATGCCACTCTCATTGAGACCTACGAATACATCGAGACATTTCCTACACAGAAAGAGCGTGAAGACCACCTCAAAGCGATGGAAAAAGAGGTTTTCAATCAATATAAACCGATTCTGAAAAAATTCACCAAGTCACAAGCAAAGATGCTGGTCAAGCTCATCTACCGCGAGACCAACCAATCAAGCTACGACATTCTGAAAGCGTTTCTCGGCTCTTTTCGAGCCACTTTTTGGCAGACGTTCGGGCGGCTCTTTGGCGTAAATCTCAAAGCCGATTGGGATCCCGATAAAAATTCCGACGACGCCATCATTGAGCGCATCGCCACCTACATCGAACAAGGACAACTGTAAGGGTGTTTTCCTATGACGTCTGTGGTTTAGAACGCATTCTTTTCCCCTTGGAATGCGTTGACCAACGTGCGTACTATGATTTTCAAATCAAGCATGAAGCTCCAATTTTCGATATACCACACATCATATTCCACACGCTTCTCCATTTGCCAAAGTTCTTCAGTGCGTCCGCGATACCCATTCACCTGCGCCCAACCGCTGATACCCGGCTTCACATTGTGACGTACCATATATTTGTCGATGAGTTGTCGATACTCTTCGGTGTGTTTCAGCATATGTGGACGCGGGCCTACCACCGACATCTGACCGAGCCACACATTGAAAAATTGAGGAAGTTCGTCAAGGCTTGTACGACGTAAGAAATCGCCTACGCGGGTTTTGCGTGGGTCGTCTTTGGTCGCTTGCAGCTTGTCGCTGTCGTTGTTGACGCGCATGGTGCGAAATTTCCAGCAATAGAAGTCAAGACCTCGGTAGCCGGTGCGTTTCTGCTTGAAAAATACAGGTCCGCGCGACGACAACTTCACGGCTATGGCTATGGGAATAAGTAGTAACGGTCCCAAACAGAGCAATACGCACGATGAAAACACAATGTCGAACACTCGTTTTATCAATCGATTGATCGGACGCTTCAGCGGATTGCAGTTGAGCGTCAGCATCGGGACTGCCCCCATTCTATGTAGCTCAAATCGCCCGGCAATATAACGACTTATCTGTGGCACATAGTAAAACTGTATCACATTGTCGTTGGCGATCTTGATTGTTTGTCGCAGAATGTTCTCGTGAGTACCCGACAAAGTGTAGAATATCTCATCCACATTGTTTAGTGCCACAAATTCCTTGATGTCGTTAAAGTCACCTCTGTAAAGCTCTTCAGGCATTCCGATGGAGGGGTCAAGCCCGAAAAATCCCACTACACGATAGCCATAGCCCGATTCCGACATCAACTCATCATAGAGCCGCACCGAGGTGGAGTTCGTGCCTACGATGATGACGCGCGTGAAGTTGCGACCACGGCGACGATAGTAGCGTAAAATTACCCTCGTCAGCACCCACCACATAGGAAGCGCTACAAAGCATATCCCATAAAATTTCAAATAGGTAAGTACCGGTATCGTATCAATCGACATCAGAAACAGTAACGACAGGAAGCTCAGCGCATGAAGTCCCACGGCTCGCAAAGCGTTTCCAACGATTGTCTCCATCCGGGCGGCTCTGATCTGGCGATAGTTCGGAAACCATATCACCACCGGTATATACGAAAAATTAGCCAATAGCCACACGATGCGCGACCCGAATGGACTATCATTGCCATCCATCAGGCAAATGGCAAAATACGCCATATTTATCACCATAAAATCTATTATGGTGCAAAGCGCTTGTATATATTTACCATATCGGCCTTTCTGTGTCATTGGTATTTCAATAAATTCAACTCCATAATTACTTTCAAATAAGTGCTATCACGAAGCGAAGTTACACTTTTTTATTTAAATAACGTAAAAATATCCGACAATCTTACATCTCGCCCTC
>CAZWWS010000002.1:0-18084 GCA_964637445.1 uncultured Muribaculum sp. | reverse complement strand
AAATCCATCGATGCTCTGCGGAAATGCTATAGACTCTATAACTACTATAGTCACTATCTTCGCCTATATAAAAGTAGAGGCTGCGTCATCGACGCAGCCTCTGATGGTATTGAGTATTAAAGTGAAGATTGGTCTTAGAGTATGAGCATCGCATCGCCATAGGCTCCGAAGCGATAGCCCTCTTTTACCGCCAAATTGTAAGCATCCATCACCAAGTCGTAGCCTCCGAAAGCGGCCACCATCATAAGCATGGTTGAATAGGGGAGATGGAAGTTTGACACAAACGATGTTGCCACCGTGAAATCATAAGGAGGGAAGATAAAGCGGTTGGTCCAGCCGGTGTAGGTCTTCATGTGGCCACCCATCGACACTGCGCTTTCGATGCCGCGAAGCACCGATGTGCCTATCGCACACACCTGACGCTCTTCGTCCTTTACGGCGTTCACCATATCCACCAATTCCTGCGAAGCCTCCATCTGTTCCGAATCCATGCGGTGCTTTGTCAAGTCCTCCACATCGATTTCGCGATAGTTGCCAAGTCCGGAATGGATGGTGAGAAATCCCGACTTGATGCCTTTGATTTCCATGCGTTTGAGAAGTTCGCGACTGAAGTGCATGCCGGCTGCCGGTGCCACCACTGCACCCTCGTGGCGGGCAAAGATACACTGATAGCGCTCAGTGTCTTCGCTGTCGGGCTCACGCTTTATGTAGGCGGGGAGAGGCGTTTCGCCGAGCTTGTAGAGGGCTTCCTTAAACTCTTCGTGTGTGCCATCGTAGAGGAAGCGAAGAGTGCGACCGCGCGATGTGGTGTTGTCTATCACTTCTGCCACCATCGACTCGTCGTCGCCAAAATAGAGTTTGTTGCCGATACGGATTTTGCGTGCCGGTTCCACAAGCACATCCCATAGCTTGTGCTCTTCGTTGAGCTCACGCAATAGGAACACTTCAATCTTGGCGCCGGTCTTTTCCTTATTGCCATAGAGGCGAGCCGGAAACACCATGGTGTCGTTGAATACAAACATATCGCCGTCGTCGAAATAATTGATTATCTCCTTAAACAGACGGTGCTCGATTTCACCGGTTTTACGGTTTACTACCATCAGACGCGATTCGTCGCGTATCGGGGTTGGACGTTGAGCGATTAGCTCTTCGGGTAGTTTGAATTTAAATTGTGAAAGTTTCATATATCTAATTATTTCGATGTTTTTTATTCTTGATTTTCCTGATTGAAGTCGGCGGGATAGGTTATCTCCACGTGCTCTATCAATTCCACGGCTTGCTCCACGCTCAAGCAATCTTCGACCTTGACGTCGCCCACGCGAGTGCGGCGCAATGCCGTCAAGTGGCCGCCTGAGTTTAGAGCCGCACCGATGTCGCGAGCCAACGCGCGGATATAGGTTCCCTTGCTGCACACCACTCTCACTGTGATGCTTGTAGGCGCATAGTCGAGTAGCTCTATCTCATCTATTACAAGCAGCTTCGGCTTCAGCTCCACTTCATGCCCCTTGCGAGCCATCTTGTAAGCTCGCTTGCCATCTACTTTGCAGGCTGAAAATGCCGGTGGCACTTGCTCTATCGCACCGGTGAAGCGCGTGAGTGTCTCCTCCACCATCTCCCGTGTGATATGCTCAGTGGGGTATGTGGCATCGATTTCTGTTTCAAGGTCATACGATGGCGTCGTCGCTCCCAAAGCTATTGTTGCCACATATTCCTTCGTGTGTGCTTGCAACTCGTCGATGCGCTTGGTGGCGCGACCGGTGCATATTATCATCACGCCGGTGGCAAGGGGGTCGAGTGTGCCCGCATGACCCACCTTCATCTTGCGTAGCTTCATGCGACGCAGCAAAGTGCTGCGCACTCGCTTCACTACGTTAAACGAGGTCCACGTCAATGGCTTGTCTACATATATTATTTCGCCCGTGATAAAGTCCATCTCATTCTCGTTGGGTTACATTATGGTAAGTTCCACGCCGCAGAGCGACATCACGATGATCGCCCCTCCCACCAAAATACGATACCACCCGAAGGCCTTAAACCCATATTTGGTGACATAGCTGATAAAAAATTTGATAGCCAGCATCGCCACGATAAACGCCACGACATTGCCCACTACCAGCACCATCATGTTGTCCATCAATATCTCTGTGCCACCATCTTTCAGCAACTTATACACTTTGTAGACCGTCGCTGCAAACATTGTAGGCACGGCAAGGAAAAACGAAAATTCGGCTGCCGCCTTGCGAGTCATCTTCTGTGCCATACCGCCCACGATAGTGGCCATCGACCGAGACACTCCCGGTATCATCGATATACACTGAAACAATCCCACCATGAAAGCGCGCTTCTCTGTCAGTTGTGTCTCATCGCTGCCCTTGTTGAATATCTTGTCGCAAAAAAGCATGAATATTCCGCCCACAACGAGCATCACAGCCACTACCCACACCCTCTCAAGCATCGCATCGATGGCATCGCTGAATAGTAAGCCGAGCACTGCCGCAGGGATAAACGCCACTAATAGCTTCCAATAGAAGTCATATTTGTGTAGCAACTTGCGTAGCGGCGACGCGCCCTTATCTATCGGTGCCCGATTGAGCTTGAAAAAGCGCTTCCAATATAGTACTACCACCGACAATATCGCTCCAAACTGGATGATAAACGTGAATGCTTTGACAAACTCGGTGCTCTCGACGCCGAGCACGTTCTGCGCTATGACCATGTGTCCGGTTGATGACACCGGCAAGAATTCTGTCAAGCCTTCTACTATGGCTACTATGATAGCTTGTACTACATCCATATCTCGCCTCTATTTCTTTTCTTTCTTCTTGTAGATTAATGCTACTCCCATCGCCAGAAAACCGAGAAAAGCCACCGTCGGACCCACCACGATGCGGCGAGTGCTGAAGATGTCGGGATTAAACTCTGTCTCGGTAGTGCTGCCGCCGAGCATCAGCAAGAAGCCGATCACAATCATCGCTCCTGCCACAGCCATGAGGATAAAATTCATTTTTGACAGCGGAAAGCGAGCTTCGCTTTCGCTCTCTGTTGCAGAGGCTTTTTGGATATTGTTGTCTGAGACCATACTTTTTTGTCTGTTATATTTAGTTGTCTTATTGTTTATTACTTAAACATACTGTCGTAGTCCAATCGGATATATTTGTTTGCGGCAAACAAAGCCGCCAATGCACATAGTAGTATGCCTGCCATGAGCATCCCGGCAAACACCCACGACGCCTGTCCCCACGTCACCGCCTTGGTTATCGACACATCGAGCGTCGAGCAGTAGTAGAGTATCCCGGCAAGCACTCCGACAGCCACTATCGAAGCAATGATGCCATTGAGTATGTTGTTGATGATAAATGGTCGGCGTATGAATCCGGGCGTAGCGCCCACGAGCTTCATCGTGTGGATTAAAAAGCGACGAGCATATACCGTCAGCCGCACCGTGTTGTTGATAAGCACAAACGAGATGAGTATCAGCGCTGCTGCCACAATCGACAGTATCAACGCTATGCTGCGTATGTTGGAGTTGATGGTTTCAACCATCTCGGTGTGCACATTGATTTCCGATATTGCTTGATTGGCTCGTAGAGGAGCCACGATTTTCTCTATCGAATCCACGTCGGCATAGTCGGCCTTCACTTTCACCTCAAATTCAGCACAAAATGGATTGACGCCGAGCATCTCCACCAAGTTTTCGCCCGTTTCATCCTGCCACTTGTTGAGCGCGTCTTCTTGAGAGAAATATTTCACACTGGCCACATACGGAGCCGACGTCCATTTCTGTTTCAGCTCATTGACCACCGACTCTGCAGTTTCCTCTTTCAGCACGATGTCAAACCCCATATTTTCCTTTATCGAAGTCGTCACCGAATGAGCCGCTATACCAAGCATTGCTATAATGCCAAGCAACAGCAACACCAATGCCACACTGATTGTCGACGTAATCTGTGCGCTGAAAGTCGATATCCCGGAATGTCGTTTCTTTTCCATATTTCTATTTGCAGAGCCCTTATTATCCCAAATATCGTGCAAAGTTACTACATTTCAATCCCGTTGTCAATACTTTTCCCCTTAAATCTCCCTAAATTCATCCAAATCTTATATTAACCATTCATTTCTATCTTAGTTATGTCTCGTATGCTATTTCGTCGAGGTCAAAAAATGAAAGTGTTGTATAATCAGTATCTGCCCCTTTGCTTAAAGAAAGTTCCTAATGACATCCTTTTTGCTACGTTACAATAAAATTTTGAAATATAGCAATATAAAGTTTCTACTCCTCGTCGAGCGAATAGTTCAGAAAGTTGATCAGCGGCTGTAGCAGGCGGAAACGTTCGGCGGTTTTCTCCACCCAATCGCCCTCTGCAAAATATTTCTCCGGGCAGTGGCAGAAGCGCCCATATTCTTTCAGTCGGAGCAACTCTGCTTGCGGATGGTGGCGATCCCATCCTTTCGGTATCGTTTTCAGGCGGTCGCCATACCACTCGGGGAATGTCTTGACAAATTCAGGCGCATTGATTATCTCCTCAAATTCCTCGATATTATCCACTATTGCGTGGCGAAGTTTACGTGTTTGCGCCGCATCCGGACACCAAATGCCGCCATACAGTCCCGACGCTCCGTCGAGTCCCATGTGAAGATAGTAGCAAGCTCGTGTGGTCTTGCGCCCGTACGGACTTATGGCCGCCGAAAAATATGTCTTCAGAGGCGACTTGTCTTGCGAGAAGCGCGTGTCGCGATATATCCTGAATGCGCTCGTTTTGGCCGACTGCCCGGCAAGCTCCGGCTCCCACTCTTTCATCAGCGTTATCAGCCGATCGAGCTCTGCCATCCATGGCGTACGCACCGCCTCATACCTCTCCTTGTTGGCATGAAACCACGGCCTGTTGTTGTTGGCGGCCATTTCGCGCAAAAACGAAAACAATTCTTCCATATCTGTTATTTGATTTCTTCCCACTCGGCATCCTCCACCTGTGGCTCGCTTTCATAGCGCTCTGTCGTTGTGGTGGTTGTGCTTGTCTTTCGTCCTGCGATGTCCTCATAGTCCACATATTCCCCATCGTTGCGCGAGAATATTTTCTTGCGACGTTTTGGCTCTTGGTTTTGTTGACGTTGTTGCTGTCTCGATGCGTTGCCCGTGAAGCTCGATGCTCCGCGTTTTATAGCCATAAAAGCGCTCAATATCGGCCACACTATCATAGCCAATATCATCAAAACTACCGCGCCTAAACAGCCTATTGATCCTATAATCATAGATAATTGCTTTTTTATGTTCGATATTCAATAACAACAAATATCGAGCCAAACTTTACTTTTCGCGAGTAGGCCACACTATCGACATCGCGATATAAAGCAATATTGTCCATGCCAACCCCGGTATTCCGCAACATATCACCAATGCCAACGCAGCCACGATGATGATATAGCGCTTCCAATTTTCGCGCAGACGGAAATTGCTGAATTTCAGCGAAAACATCTTCAATCGGCTCACCATCGTGTACGATAGCACCACTGCAAGCGTCAGCATCATCCAGCTGCAATAGATATTGGTCGAATGAACCCATCCGCAAAATCCTATCCAAAACAAGGCATTTGCCGGTATCGGAAGCCCGATAAACGAGGTCGACTGCCGCTCATCAATATTGAACTTGGCAAGTCGCAACGCCCCACACACTGCGAGCAGCAACGCTCCGTAGCATAGAGCCGACGTCGGGTCAAATTCTTTCATCGTGTTAAATACCAACAGCGCCGGCGCAAGGCCGAAGCTCACCAAGTCGCTCAGCGAGTCAAGTTCTTTGCCCAATAGCGAATAGGCGTGAAGTAGTCGTGCTGCCGCCCCATCGCAGAAGTCAAACACTGCTGCTGCCGCAATGAAGATGAACACTAATTCGTAGCCATAGAGCGAACCAAACAACTCTGTGCTGCGGAAGGAAAAAATACATGCCAGACTGCCCGACAATAAGTTGAGGCAAGTAATGGCGTTTGGTATATTAGCTTTTATCGTCTTTATCATTGATTTGATGACTTGAGGCGAGCTATCTCGGTGATGCCTCCGATGGCCTTATCGCCTATTTTTACAAGTATTTCTGTGCCAATGGGTAAATATATGTCCACACGAGAGCCAAACTTGATAAATCCCATGTGATCCTCTATCGATGCCTCTTCGCCTTCGTGAGCGTAGGTGACGATGCGACGAGCCATTGCTCCGGCTACTTGACGCACTAAAATCTCATCGCCGTTGAGGGCGCGTATCACCACTGTCGACCGTTCATTCTCTGTCGACGACTTAGGCAGATAGGCTGCCAAAAATCTTCCGGCATGGTGCTTCGAATAAAGCACGGTGCCATCCACCGGATACCAGTTGGCATGAACGTTAAACACGGTCATGAATATCGACACCTGCATCACTCGGCGATGTAGATATTCTCCCTCGTAGGTTTCCTCGCAAGCCACCACCTTTCCATCGGCCGATGCCACTACCACGCGATCTCTGTTGCCCTTGAAGTGGCGTCGTGGTGAGCGGAAAAAGTTGAGCACCAACAGATAGAATATTGCCGAAATTGACACAAACACTATCGGAATCGCCAACGGGCGGATGAATAACCATGCCGGCACGTTGATTACTATCAACATGAGCAGTAAGATTATCAATATGTTTGTGCCTTCGCGGTGTATCTTGACTTTCATTTCGGTCTTTAGTGGAATACTAATCTACAAAGGTAATGATTTTTGATAATAAGCAATAAATTTAAGCAAAAAAAATGCGTTTTATGCCAATTATCCAATCTGTATAGCCTATTGCACCGCGCAATTCACTTTATCCACACGGCATATCCGTTGCCATCGAGCCTGAAAGTGTCGTTTTCCGCAAAGTTCTTGCGCTCGCCGCTGAATACCTCGCGATACTCTCTCTTCGGTAGCAGTTCGGCTATGCTGAATTGACTTTCGGTATTGCCGAAATTGAGCATTACCACCACACTTTCGTCGCCGCGTCGTCGCTCATACACCAGCACACTGTCCGATGTCGTTGTGTAGTCCACAAGCTCTCCCTTCTCGTTGCCGTCGCGCAGTGCCGGCTCGGTGTGTTTGAGCTTGGTCAGTTGCTTGATTAGTGCCGTCATCGTGCTGTCGCCTTTCGCGCGGTCTATTGGGGTATTGAATGCAATATGTATCTGCTCGGGATAGCCTATCTCTTGTCCGTTGTAGATAAGAGGCATTCCGTAGATTGTAAATTGCAACACGGTCATCGGGCGCAAGCTATTACCGAAGATTTTCACCTCCGAGGCTTGCTGGTCATTGGTGTCGTGGTTGGTCAGGAACACCAATCGCGACTTGCCGGCATACATCGAGCTGTTTTCTTCGCCCAACTCTGTGCCGTCAAACAGTTTGCGACATTCTTCTCGGAGCGTATTCAGGTCAAACTTATTGGCGAGCGAAGCGAGGCTGTCGCGGAAATACCATGCATAGTTATATCTGAAACCGCCATCTTTCAGATAGGTGAGCTGATTGATGGTGTCGCCGTGAAGCACCTTATACTCTCCGCGACTCTCGGCAAGCCACGCTATCGGCGTTCCGTCGGCTTTCTTTACGGTCGATGTTACATCTTTCCAGAAGTCGAGGGGGAGGCCGTCGGCATAGTCGCAACGATAGCCGTCGATGTCAAATTCCGTAACCCAATATTGCATCGACTCTATCATCTCGCGGCGCAAATCCTTGTTTGAGTAGTCGAGCTGATACACATCGCCCCACGCTCCGTCAAATGGATGTACGAAGTCGCCGTTTGCTTTACGTTCGTAATATTCCGGGTGGCTCTCAAGCCAAGGATGGTCGCATGAGGTGTGATTGGCTATCCAATCCATCCACACATCCATTCCGGCCGAATGTATCGAGTCGACAAGCGCTTTGAACTCCTCGCGACTGCCATATTCCACTCCCACATCCTTGAAGTCCTGTATGCAGTATGGCGATGGAAATTCGCCCCATTGCTTAGCTGTACCCATGCGATACATCGGCATGATCCACACCACATCCACTCCTAAGTCGCGTATCTCATCTATATGGCTCATAGCTGCGTTGAACGTTCCCTCTTCGGTGAAGTTGCGCACAAACAATTCATAAATCACTCGATTGTTTTCCGTCCTGATTTCAGGTTTGTCTGTTGTCGACTCCTTGCAAGAGGTGTAGGGGAGTAGGGCTGATATGACCAATAGGCATACTATGCCGATACGTAATAGGGTGTTGGTATTCATCTGATTTGAATTTAGTGTAAGCAGACAATGCAAAATTATCGAAAATCTCTTTTACGGCAAGTGCCCACAATGTTCCGGATATTGATTTTCTAAACCTGTATTATATGTAATCTTCTGTGTGTCAAAAATATAGTTGGTATTGGCTTCCGTAAAAACTAAACGATCTACAATATATATCTAATCCTCGTTTATGGAAATTTCAATTAAAAATCCTACTTTTGCGTCATGGAACATCAAAACCGCACATTAGAAATTCAATCCACTGCCGACGGCTCGGCTACCATCTTCCTCCCCGACCTCGACGAGCACTACCACTCCACTAAGGGGGCGCTCACCGAAGCGCAGCATATCTATCGAGATTGTGCTTTCCTCCATCGTGCCGACGGCTCGCGCTTGCGATTGCTCGAAGTCGGTTTTGGCACGGGACTCAACGCTACCGTCACCGCCATGGCGGCCGACGCCTCATGCCCCATACATTATATTACGCTCGAAAAATTCCCCGTCTCTCCCGACCTTATCTCCCGGCTCGGATACGATCGAATGCTCTCTCCTGAGCTATTCGACGCTATTCACGATGCTCCTTGGGGTGTACCCACTCCCATCACCCCCTATTTCACTATCGAAAAGCTGCAGCTCGACTACACTGTCGACCCGCTCCCCACGGCAATCGACATCGTATATTTCGATGCATTCGCTCCCGAAAAGCAACCCGATATGTGGACTCCCGAAGCCTTCAGTCGCCTCTACGCAGTGATGCGTCACGATGCAGTACTCACCACCTACTGCGCTAAAGGCGCCATCCGTCGCCTCCTCGCCTCGGTGGGATTCACCGTCGAACGCCTCCCCGGTCCACTCGCCGGAAAGCGCGAAATCCTCCGCGCCACTCACTCATGATTCTTATTTTGCATGAACCTTGCACTTTAACGCGAAATTACCCTTTTTTACATCCTTAAAATGCAAGTGCTTTTTTATAAAATGTGCTCTATACGTTTTCTTAGAAGTCGCCTAAATTTATTTCGAGCCGAAACTATTTTATTTGCGAATCTCTAAAAAAACATCTTTTAAACAGCTTCTTAGTCCTTGAGCAAATATCTTAGCACTAAATAGCCACCGAAGATTTGTAGCAATATGCCCGGCAGACCAAGCCTTACGTCTTGCAACGCCGCTTCAAACGAGCCGGTCATTACCCACTCGACCAAGCCTCCTACGGCCTGATAGCTCAACACTATTCCGGCCAATATGCCCAAATTTATACGCCCCAGCCGGCCTGCAATCAAGCCGGCTGCGCATGCCAACACGATACTCTTCACTTCGATTATCGGAAGCGTCTCTGCGGCAGGCATCCCGAACAGCACATGATTCACTATCGGCGACAATATTGCCGTCAGCAATCCCACACGCCAGCCATACTTGCAAGCTCCCACAAGCGTGAAGAAGTATATCGGCAAGAAAATCAAGCCTCCTTGTGGCATGAGGTGGCACAATTGCGGTAGCAACACATTCCCTAACACAAACAGCGCGGCCACCATGTAGGTGCGTGATTCCTTATATGAATATGATTTTACTATTATCGACGATGTTGACATTTCTTTGTTTGATTTATATCGCAAATGTACCACATTCGATTCAAAATCGCAAACTTCTCGATGACATATTGTCGATATTATGCGCAAAATAATTAAAATTGATTAGAAATATCGCAATTTCAGCCGAAATATACCCATTTTTGGGTATTTCCTTTGTTAAAAAGTAGAACTAATTTTGCACCCGTAAAACTGAGGAATTATATAAAATTATAAAGTGTATGAAAAAAATTCTACTTTCCGTGACTGTCTTCGCGGCAGCTTCAGCTTCCGCTTCAGCCCAATCATTAGATTACCAATGGTCTAAACTCCTTGCCGGTACCGGTAGCGAAACCATTCAAGCAGTGGTCGCCACCGAAAACAACGCTACGACTAAGTATGTGGCTGCCAACACTTCATCGGTAGCCACTATGACTTGGGGCGAAGAGTCTTTTGGTCTTGAAGCTTATAGTGCAATGACGACTCCCTCTTATTTGGCGCTTTCGGGATTTGACAACGATGGCAACTTAACTTGGAAGATTATCACTACCGATGGATATGCCAATGTGACCTACTCAAGCTCCTTGGCAGCCACTGCCGATGGTGGCGTTGTATTGGCGTTGTCCTGTCGTCCCGACGAGGCCGGCAACGAAAATCTCGTGGCGTTCAAGGACAATTCCGGAAATGAGTTCGTTGTCATAAATCCTTACACCGAAGCCGCTTGCCAACCCTACGAAGCTGTGGTGTTGAAGGTGTCCGACTCCGGCGACATTGAGTGGATTTCATCATTCGTTTCTGACGAGCCGTGGGTGCGCGACAATGGCTCCTATGCCGCACAGCTCTTCTCGGTCAATGCCGCTGTCGAAGATGGCGAGGGAAATATATATGTCGGCGGTCACTTTGTAGACGACCTCACTTTCTCTAAAGGTGAAACCTCTGTCACCATTTCTCCCAAAAATGCGGCTGACTGGGATGGGGACCCGCAGAAATACACAAGTTTTGGCGACCTGTATATAGCTAAATTTGATGCTGATGGCAACTTTGTCGATGTGCTCACTGTCAATGCCGACCAATCCTATGCCACGGCTGCTCAGATTGTAGCGTTGGCTGAGTCTGAGGGAGATGTTTATTTCGCAGGCTTGCTCACAAGCAATGGCTCGAACGTCTCTATCGGTGGCACTGATGTGGCAGCAAAAGGCACGTTCAACAATGTCATTGTCGGCAGTCTCAATTCCGACCTTTCTGTAGCGTGGGTCAACAACATCGAAGCCACTCCGTTTACCGATGGCAAACACACCACTCAGCTTAAAAATCTCGACATTTATGGTTCAAACATATATGTATCCGGATTGGTTAAGGGTGGATTTAACGACGACAGTGGCAGCGAAATCATCGCCACAAGCACTACGCAACTCGAAGGCTATGTTCTGAGTGTGGATGCTACTGCCGGCGCGCTGAAAAATGCCGCTATCTATGGCTCCGGTATTACTGGCTACTTCAATGCCTTTGAAAATGCCTCCGAAAATGCTCTCTATGTGTATGGCTACAAGCTGGCTCCCGGGAAGAATATGCTGGTAAAATACGACCTCAGTACGTTTGAAGTCACTCAAGAACTCGATATTATCACCGGAGGGTCAGCCTCTGCATGGGATGCTGCCTACGATGATGCTGCCAAACAACTCATTTTGGCTGCGCGCAACAACGGCACTGTAGCCTTCTACGGCACCGAAGCCACATTGACGGCAACCCCCTCTGCCACCGGTGGCAAGTCCTTCGATGGAATAGTTGTGGCCTACAAGACATCCGACCTCGGCGCCATCGATTGCGTAGAGATAGCTCCCGACCCTGACGATGCCCCCGTTGAATACTTCAACCTCCAAGGCATCAAAGTCACCGACCCCGCCGGCGGCCTCTACATCCGTCGTCAAGGCAACACAACCACCAAAGTTATCCTCTAATAAGGTTAATAAAACAATATCTCCCGCAAGCCACATCGCCCTCCGATGTGGCTTGCTCTTTATATCCGGTATTCTCTCCTATTCGCCCCATTAGCCCTGACCGCCTCAGCAATGCCCCATCGGGGCATCATCTAAGGTCATTTGGCGTCAAGCCTCTCGGCGTGCCGCTAAGGTACGCCGTCTCCCCACCGCATTAACCCCAACCTCCTTACCGCGACCCGATTGCGAAGCAATCATTAACTCATAGCCGGTGGTAGCCTCGCCTCGGCGAGGTCACCGCCGGTCATATTAATCAGCAAATCCCAATTCTGAAAGAATTGTTATCCATTAATGAATCCATTCGGATTCGTCTAACAGCCTCATCACTACCGAGTATTGGCGAGCCGAGCGAGACAATGCCCGGCTATTCAAAAACAATTGCTCCGCAATCTCCCCATCGGCGCATATATTAATGCGCCCCTACACAAAAAATCTGTGTCCTTCTGTGTCCTTCTGTGAGCCCCTCTTTCGGCTTTCAACTTTCATCTTCTAAACGTGTATAGCATCGACGACTCCAAGCGGGGTAGCGCCACCACTTGCAACATCGCCTCGCGGTCGGCAGGCGTGTCGCACCCCTCGCCGGTCGTGATATTTTTCTCCGCAAGCGCCCCCTTCACAGTCTTTAGAGCCACCTCAGGCGTATTGTTCTCATTGCTCAGATGGCAGAGAAACACATAGCGAAGCTCATTCGAATAGATCTCGCTCACATACTTAGCCGCCACAGCATTGTCCAAATGCCCGTTGTCAGTCGCAATTCTCGCTTTCAGATATTCCGGATACGTCCCCTCGGCAAGCATCTTAGCGTCATAGTTAGCCTCAATGACCAAGTAATTCGCTTGGCGCATATAGAAGTCGGCACGTTCGGAGATGCATCCCAAGTCAGTAGCCACGACAAATCGACCTGCCGGGTGCTCGATAAAGAACCCCGCATTGTCCGTCCCGTCATGCATCACCTCAAACGCCGTAATCGTGAAATTACCCAACTTAAACGGCGTCTCCTTGTATATCGCGCAGTGGTAATCCTTGATGCGTCGCGACGTGTTATGGCGTCTCAGAAGCCCGTTCAAAGCCCTCAGAGTGCAATATATCGGGATGTGTCGGTGCTTGCGAGCTATCGTGTAGGCATAGTGCGTGTGGTCGCGGTGGTCGTGTGTCAGACAGATACCCTTGATGCTGCTCGTCGCAATATTGTTGCGCTTAAGCTCTGCCATCACAGTGTCGCCATCCACACCGGCATCTATCAGAAATCCACCCTCATCGTCGCCGATATATGCACAATTACCGCTGCTGCCGCTTCCGAAGCTCATAAACACTATCTTATCCTGCTTATTGGCCGTCAGCGGCATCGTGATGTCACTCTCCTTATCGCTATCCTGCTTGCTGTCGCCACCGCTCAAGCTCATGCGCTCGGCGTGGCGGGCTATATCGGGATGGATAGGGAGCTCCGAAAACGACTGCTCAAAGGCCAAATCGTCAAACAGCCCGGGGCTATTGTTATTGCTGCTGATTTTATTGCGTCGTGCCATGGTATTATCGGTAGAGGAGAAATATAGTTGGTATCTTATCGTAATCATATTTAGCCTGCGCCCATTCCGACAGCTCGCGAGTCACTATCGACTGCCGCGAGCAAGTGATGTCCGACGCCACACACAGCTTCATATTGCCCGGCAACGCCTTCACAAGCTCTGAGATCAAGCGGTTGTTGCGATAGGGCGTCTCGATAAATATCTGAGTCTGGTGTTCGCGCGTGATTCTGCGCTCCATCTCGCGCAGACGTGCAGTCCTTGCGCCCCCGTCGATAGGCAGATAGCCTAAAAATGCGAAGCTCTGACCGTTAAATCCCGACCCCATCAGCGACAGCAGTATGCTCGACGGACCCACCAACGGCTCCACTCGATAGCCTCTGCGCTGCGCTATCGCCACCACATCGGCTCCCGGATCGGCTATCGCCGGACAGCCGGCTTCCGAAATCACACCCACAGAATGCCCCTGAGCCATCGGCTCAAGCATCGCCGGCAGCTCTCGTGCATCTGTGTGCTCATTGAGTGTGTAGAACGTGCAAGCATTGATGTCGATCGACCTATCCATCTGTTTCAAAGCTCTTCGAGCCGACCGCAGATTTTCCACGATAAAATAGCGCAAACCCCTCACCACGTCGATATTGTAAGTCGGTATTACATTATCTACGGGCGAATCTCCCATCGGTACCGGAATCAAATATAAAGTCGGTTTAGCTACCTCAGTCATGGTCTAATTACATATTTCCTACAAAGTTACATAAATTATCCTCATAAAAAAAGTCCTCCCACCGATTTATCCCACAGACAATCCATAAATCCTCCCACCGCGACAGCCGCCTTTTAGCCCTTCTACCATAACGTAACCATCCCCCCCCCAAAAAAAAAAGGAGCCGCGATTGCGGCTCCCTTCACAAGTTATTGCGTTCTATCGATTATTCGCTGAAGAATTTGAGAAGGTCTGATTCTACCTCAGTGCCTTCGCGGAGGATGTCGATCACCTTACGCATCACCATTTGCGAACCCATTTGGGCGGCGTAGGTGTTGGCGCTTTCGTCGAAGTTGAACGGGCGACCATTCTTGTCTACGCTGTCGATTTGGTAGACAATGATACCATTGTTGGTTTGGATCGGACCCATCACTGTCTTTTCAGGTGCTACTGATACTTGGCCGATGAGAGCCGATTCGCCATAGCCGATACCGGCTACATAAGGTTGGCCGAAAGTGACATTGGCAGTGGCAACTGCTGCGGTGTCGTTCGGAGCAATCAACTTGGCATATCCTTGGAGATCGGTAGCCTTGCCATTGTATTTTGCCATCAAGTCGGCAGCTTTTTTGTCGTTGCGTACCTTGTTGGTGAGATATTGCTTAACGTGAGGGGTGTTGATTGAGAGATAGCCCGGCTCGTTGATGTCTGTGAGTGCCACCACGAGGAGGCGATCGCTGTTTTGTCCTACTTCAAACACCGGTGATACCTGACCTTTCTTAGCCTCGGTGATCCACTTGATGGCGGCGCGGCTCGAAGGAATGTTGGCGATTTGAGCCTCAGTGTTGTTGGTCGAACCACTCAAAAGAGTGTAGCCTGCTGCGGCAGCCTTTTCGGCTGTCATAGCCTCTGCGTTGTTGTTTTCTACCAAGAATGCATCAAGCTTTGAATTGATGTCTTCGATAGTCTTGTCCGAAGGCTCTACGATGTAGCTTACCACTGCATAGTCGTATACAGTCACCGGAGCTTTCTTTTCGTTCACACGATATATCATAGCTTGTGTGCCTAAGCTGTCGCCGATGAAGTAGCCGGCAGGTGCGTTGAGCAAACGAGCCTTGATTGAGTCGTTGTTCACAGCCAACATTGATGCCCAGAATTGAGCTTGACCGCTTTGTACGCCGTTCATCTTCAATGCTTCGTCGAATGCCTTGCCTGAGTTGAGGGCTTGGAGCAATGAGTCGCGAGCTGCTGCGTCGCCGTTGAATGCAATCATATCGATGTTCACTGAGTCAACTTGGTTGCTGGAGCCCATCAACTTGGCGATGGTGTATTCGTTGTTGCTGTTTGATATGAGCTTCACCGAGTTGGCAGCTGCGCCTGTCACAAATTCCTTTATCTTTGAGTTGCTGATGCGCGATGCTACGTTCTTCTGACGATCTACGCCGAAGTTTACGTCGCCGGCCACACCTTCAACGTCGGGAAGCGAGTCGAGAGCTGCGATAGCGGCTTCTACTGCTTGCTGTCCGGCGATGATGTCCTCGTGAGATGGCTCGATGTTAACTGCGATATAGTTGAAGTTGAACACTTCTTTGTCGCTCTTGAAGTTGCTCTTGTCCTTTGCATATTGAGCTTTGAGCTCGTCGTCGCTCACGGGATAGTCATCGTTTGAAATCGATGAGAAAAGTTGCTTCACGTAGCTGATGTGGGCTGTAGATGCGTTGTTGTCATACACTGCCTTTGCATCAAGATTGTTGGCTACGATAGCGCCGCTGAGAAGGCTTGAGAACTTCATTTGCTTCAAACCTTTTTCTACGTTGGCTTCTTGTTCGTTCCAGATTGAGCGAAGTTGGTCGGCTTGTTCTTGAGGAAGTTGATATTTGGCGGGGTTGTTTACCATATCGAGCATTTGCTCGGGGCTTTCAAAGCCATATTGTTGAGCAAATTGAGCCATCATCGGGAGTGCATTGGCTCCGAGCATTGCACTTGTAAGCTCGTTGTCGGTAACGGTGATGCCCAATGCTTCGATTTCATACTCGATCAAGCTCTCTTGAATCATCTGATCGAGCACATATTTTTGCACTACTGCAGCGTCTTGTTGCTGACCTTGCTGTTGTAGCTGTTGGTTCACTTGTTCGTAACGACGTTGGAAGTCGGTTACATCGATTTTCTTATCGCCCACTTTGGCTATCATCGTGGGATTGCCAAATAGCGTACGACCGGAGGTCAAGCCGTCGCCAATGATAAATGCAAGGAGTGCCACACCGATTACGATGATCAAGAGCGCGCCTTTGCTTCTGATTTTTTCTAATGTTGCCATTGATTATTTAATGTTTATTATTTTTTAGTTCTGTGCAATATCCCATGGTAGTCAGGCTTGCAGGGTGCAAAGATACATCTTTTTCGACGTCAAACAAAAAAAATGGCTTCTTAATTTGCTATCTATGTATCTTTTGACGCTTTTTAGCCTCTCTACTTAATGCCGAATTTCTCCTTTATTGCATCGCGGTACTTTTCGGTTTCCTCCCATTCGAAGAGTTTCACCTTCACTGTTTTTCGCCCTTCATACTTCGACACAAACTCTTTGGTCACCTCTTGGGGTTTGCGTCCCATGTGGCCGTAGCTCGCTGTCTCCTTGTAGATTGGCTTGCGCAGGTCGAAACGCTTTTCGATGGCAAACGGGCGCATATCAAACAGTTCCTTGGTGATGGCCGAAATCTCGGCATCGCTCATCGCCACCTTGGCTGTGCCATAGGTGTTGACATACAGGCTCACCGGTTGTGCCACGCCGATTGCATACGCCACTTGCACCAACACTTCGCGAGCCACGCCGGCTGCCACAAGGTTTTTGGCGATATGACGCGCTGCGTATGCCGCCGAACGGTCTACCTTCGAAGGGTCTTTGCCTGAGAATGCGCCGCCGCCGTGCGCTCCGCGACCTCCATAGGTGTCTACGATGATTTTGCGGCCGGTAAGACCGGTGTCGCCGTGAGGACCGCCGATCACAAATTTGCCGGTCGGGTTCACGTGCAATATCAGTTTGTCGTCAAATAAGGCTTGCAACTTCGCCGGTAATTTTGCCTTAACGCGAGGTATCAACACATCTTTCACGTCGTGATATATCGTGGCGAGCATGCGTCCGTCGGCTTCCGATTGGCTCATTCCCGCAGCCTCGATAAATTCGTCATGCTGTGTGGAGATCACGATGGTGTGAACGCGCTGAGCCTCGCCGGTCTCGTTGTATTCCACCGTCACTTGGCTCTTTGCATCGGGACGAAGATACGACACTGTCTCGCCCGAAGCGTTGACATAAGTCATCGCCGACTTGTCGCGACGTATTGCCGACAGCTCGCGGAGCAACGTGTGGCTCAGGTCGAGCGTCAACGGCATATAATTTTCGGTCTCGTCACACGCGTAGCCGAACATCATTCCCTGGTCGCCGGCGCCTTGGTCTTCTTTCTCCTCGCGGTCTACTCCGCGATTTATATCCACGCTCTGCTCGTGCAACGCCGAGAGCACACCGCAAGCCTCTGCGTCAAACTTCAGCTCGCTGCGGTCGTAGCCTATCTCCTTTATCACACGGCGAGTCACATCCATCAAGTCAATATATGCCTTGCTCTTGACCTCGCCTGCCACGATGACCTGCCCGGTAGTGACAAGCGTTTCGCATGCCACTTTCGACTCAGGGTCGTAGGCAAGAAACTCGTCCAAGATTGCATCCGAAATCTGGTCGGCCACCTTATCGGGGTGTCCTTCCGACACAGACTCACTCGTAAAAAGATAATTCATAGCTTTGAGTATTAATTGATTATTATTTTTTGACAACACAAAGGAAACCATCCGCAGCAATCGTCTTGCCGGCAGACAATCAAAAACACTAATCCACAAAGCCGTTGAGTTGGGAAGTGCGGTTTTAGCATTTTTTTCGGTGGTTGCAAGCAGCCAAATTTGTCCACCACGACGCCTCGCGTCAGAGTCTCCATAAGATTCCGCCACAAAGTTACAAAAAATATCCATACCACGCCCCCTCTCCCCCACATTTTTTATTCAAAAATCGCA
>CAZWWS010000001.1:0-112527 GCA_964637445.1 uncultured Muribaculum sp. | reverse complement strand
CGGTTACATACATTTTACCCATAACACCATTCACTAAACGAAATTGTATTTTTGCGTCTTCACCATCCGCTGAATTGTCATAGACATATAGCCTATCGACGATAGAGGATACCGCTTTGCAATTAGCGATAGACTTATAATACCTTGATATAACCTTTGTTATCGGAACGTCATGTCCCCCTTTCATCACTCTGTCGGCAATTCTTGCCGCATTGATAGTAGGACTTGCTGTTGAAATAAAGAACAATCTGATAAAAAATCCGTGTTTTTTTGCCTTTGCAATAAATTCGACCTTATCATCAGCCGACATTACCGTTTCAAAAACAAAACTTCTTTTTTCATTCAAACATCGTTCCCTCAATTCAGCACAATAATTGGCGGCACTGAGCACCGCTTCCCCAGAGTTCCAATCGCCAAACATATCATTGGCCACTTCATCCGGGTTGATATAAGTGGTGCTTTCTGCCCACTCATGATGAAGGAATCTTTTAGTCACAGAAGTTTTACCCGACCCATTAGGTCCGGCAATAATAATCAGTTCGGGTTTATGTCCTTCTTTAACCATTGATTATGCTGTCTATGCGTTCAGCCCATTGCTTCTTATGCAAAGCTATATTATTGCGCATACATTCAAAATGAGCCTCAGCTGCTTTCCGACTACTTTCGCGAGCTTCTTCAGCAACCTCTTTCATTACTTGTTCCAGCATCTCATCAGTAGGTTCTTGACCTGTGCCGAATCTGTATGAATTCATTTCCTTCTCTGACATGATAGAATATTTTGTCTATTCAATGTGCAAATATAACAATTTTCTTTTGACTGGTATTATGAGTAATTAGTTATTTATTTATTTCTTATTAATTAAATTATGCGGCAATTGGTTTCAGGTGAATAATGACGGAAGATCTGCTCAAAGTTGTCTATCACATTGTCGTTTGCTGCCGAAGCATCACGCATAACGAAATAGATAGGTTGCAACTTGGCAATCTCTGTAATGGTCGACTCATCTACGTCTTTATCAAACGTTGCCATCAAATACCCATTATCCACATTAAACACTGTAATATCATTCCTAATTCCTAACGCCTCTTTCTTAATTGAAACGGAAAGTTCTATGCCGAGGTCAAGCATCACTTGGAAAAGCAAATCCTCGTTGGTACGGTCAGCCTTTACATTCTCATTAAAGAGTGATTGCAACTCAAACTCCTGAGGTGTATAATAGACATCTTCCATATTTGAAGAATCGAGTTTCAAAACTCTAAAACCCGTATCAAGGTTTTGGCCTTGCAATCCTGCTTCTTCCTTTACTTTCTTTCCGGCTCTACGGATACGTTCTTTTCCAATTTCGCAGATGTTCTTGTAACCGGCTTTGTAGGCTTCACTTTTCTCGTCTGTCTTTTCGGGAAGTTGTACCATGATGAATTTTCGGTTTCCTCCATCTTCGGCATTGAGTTTCATTACGGCGTGAGCGGTTGTGGCTGAGCCGGAGAAGAAATCGAGTATGAGAGAATCCTTGTTCAATCCAATTTGTAAGTATCGTGTGAGATACTTTAATGGTTTGGGGCTTGTAAATATAGATGCACCAAATATATCACGCAATTCTCTTGTTGCAATTTGGTTATGACCAGCTTCTTCAAAAGACCAAAGTGTCATTGGAGTAACACCATCCTGCACTTCTGTTAAAAATAATTTTGGTACAGGAGAATTGTTTCCATCTATTCCAAACCAAATTCGGTTATCTTTACGCATCTCCTCAAACTTTTCCTTTGTAAAACGCCAGCAATAACCACTTGGAGGTAAAAACTTGCGTCCTGTTGGACCAACAATCTCGTATACTTGTTTTTCAACAGCTGGACCAACTGTTAGATTACCAACTTTCCAAACTCCTCTCGGATCATTGTCTGGATTCTTATAATCTTTATTTTGCTTATCGCTTCTTGGCAGAAGATTCATTTGAAATTGATTTAAATCTTTTGCGTATATATAGCAATATTCGTGGCTTTCCGAAAAGAACTTTTTGAGACTAATTGGAGCATAATTTCTTTGCCAAGCAACACAAGCGACAAAGTTCCTTTCTCCAAAAATTTCGTTAACTATCTTTTTTAGATTATCTTCTTCATAGTCATCTATTGATATAAATATAGCTCCATCATCAGCAAGTAAATCCCTTGCAACTTTCAAACGAGGATAAATCATATTGAGCCAATCGGTATGAAAACGACCATTACTTTCGGTGTTGCGTTGCATTGGGTCAATGGTTTGATTGCCCTCTTCATCGAAGAGACCACTTGACTGCTCAAAATCATCTTTGCCTTGTGCAAAATCATCATTATATACAAAGTCATTGCCTGTATTGTAAGGAGGATCAATATAAATCATCTTCACCTTGCCAAGATAGGTTTCACGTAGCACCTTCAATACATCGAGGTTGTCGCCCTCGATGTAAAGATTCTGTGTATTATCAAAATCCATACTCTCCTCACGACAAGGGCGAAGTGTCATTGTAGTAGGCGTATTTGCCAAGCGGACAGCAGCACGCTTGTCGGGCCAAGTAAATTGGTAGCGTTCTTCGCTACCTTCAACAATTTCAGTGGATAATTCTTGACGCAATTTATCAAAGTCGATAGCTCTTTCGACTACTCCATTGCGTCCAATCCGTTCGGTGATACATGATGGAAATAGTCGAGCAATAATATCTATATTGCGACTTACTCCATCGTCTGATTGCATTTTGAGTTTTTGCATGATGATGACATTCGTTATAAATAAGCGAATGCCATTCTTTAGGCATAATTAAGAGCCACAACGCGAGCAATCATTGCTCACTCTGCGGCTCTGGTATACCTTAGGAAAAGCAAGTCATGCTCGCGTATAAGACACGAACATTTACGACTTGTTCCTCTTTCCTTTTAAGAAATTTACCAGATTTCAGAGTGGATAGAACAAATAGCAAACGCTAAGTATGTTAGTAATAATCAAGACGGGCATCTCTATACCACAATTTTGACAAAAATTCTTTATAATCTACCAAGATTATGGTACAAAGATAAACGATAAATATCGAAATTCAAAAAAAAGAAACCGCCCTCGGCGAGAAAATCGTCGGGAGCGGTTGTTTTTTGTTGGCTTATCGCGGGGGGATTAGATCCAGCGAGTGTAAGCGAAGTCCATGCGGTGGGGTAAGAAGTCGGCTGTTGGGTATACGCGGTAAGCATAGCGGAACACGCCGGCATCTTTGAGCTTGTGCTTAAGCTGATAGGTGACGTTGACACCTTCTTCAGCAATGACTTTCAACGGAATTGTTTCGTGGAAAGTTTCTACACCATCTTCTACCTTGTAGACTACACATTCGATAGCGAGGTCGCGACCGAGTCCGTTGGTGTTGAGCACGGCAGTAGTTTCAAAGGTGTCGCCGGTGTTAGATGCTGATTCTTTGGTATCCATGCTTACGACGTTGATACCATCCCAAGCAGTAGCCACTTTTTCCTTCCAAGCCACGATTTCCTTAGCCTTAGCATAGTTCTTAGCCTTGAGCGTCTTGGTACGTTCGCCTTCGGGGAGGTAGAAGCGTTCGATATAGTCGTCGATCATGCGCTTCATGGTGAAGTTAGGCGCGATGTGAGCGATAGACTTCTTGATGTATTGAATCCACTCGGGAGAATAGCCCTTAGAGTTCTTAGCGAAGTAGAGGGGTACGATCTCGTTTTCGAGCATTGAGTAGATGGTAGCTGCATCGAGCTTGTCTTGCTGAGATTGGTCGGTGAAAGTACGCTTGTCGGTAAGAGCCCAACCGGCACCTTCTTTGTAGCCTTCGTACCACCATCCATCGAGTACTGAGAAGTTGAGTACGCCGTTCATTTCAGCCTTTTCGCCGGAAGTACCAGATGCTTCGAGAGGACGAGTAGGAGTATTCAACCAGATGTCGACACCAGAAACGAGGCGCTTAGCAACAATCATGTCGTAGTTTTCGAGGAAGATAATCTTGCCAAGGAACTGCGGCATACGAGAGATTTCCATGATGCGCTTGATCAAGCCTTGACCGGCACCATCGGCGGGGTGAGCCTTGCCGGAGAAGACAAATTGCACGGGGAATTTCTCATTGTTTACGATAGCTGAAAGGCGATCGAGGTCGGTGAAGAGAAGGTGTGCACGCTTATAAGTAGCGAAGCGGCGAGCGAAGCCGATGATAAGAGCGTTGGGGTTGATCTTTTCGAGAACAGATACGATGCGAGAGGGATCGCCTTGATTCTTAAGCCACTTTTCGCGGAAATCTTTCTTAACGAAGTTGATGAACTTGTTTTTCATCGTCATGCGAAGATTCCAGATCTCTTCATCGTCGGCCTTGAAGATCTTTTCCCAGATCTTTTCGTTGCTTTGGTCGGTCATATATTCAGAGCCGAGCACTTTGTCGTAGAAAGCTTTCCACTCAGAAGCAGCCCAAGTAGGCATGTGGACACCATTGGTAACGAAACCAACGTGTGATTCTTGCCAGTTGTAGCCTTTCCAAATGCCGGCAAACATCTTCTTAGATACTTCGCCATGCAACCAGCTCACACCGTTTGCTTGTTGGCAAGTGTTGAGAGCGAATACACTCATAGAGAAGCGTTCGTTGGTGTCGGGATTTTCGCGCCCCATGTTCATTAGGTCTTGCCAGCCGATACCGAGTTTTGCGGGATATTCGCCCATATATTTTCCGAAGAGACCTTCTTCGAAGTAGTCGTGACCGGCAGGTACGGGAGTGTGAACGGTATAGAGGCTCGAAGTGCGTACCATTTCCAATGCAGTGTTGAAGTCGAGGTTCTCTTCTTGAACGTAATCAACAAGGCGTTGGAGGTTGAGAAGGGCTGCGTGACCTTCGTTGCAGTGATAGAGGTCGGTCTTGATGCCGAGTTTCTTCAACATGAGCACACCACCGATACCGAGAAGATATTCTTGCTTGATACGGTTTTCCCAGTCGCCACCATAGAGTTGGTGGGTGATAGGACGATCCCATTCGCTATTCATATCAAAGTCGGTGTCGAGGAGGTAGAGTTTCATACGACCTACGTTTACACGCCAGATATGAGAATAGATGATACGACCGGGATACGGAACTTCGAGAATCATCGGCTGACCATTCTCGTTCATCACTTGCTCGATGGGGAGTTGGTTGAAGTTTTGAGCTTCGTAGTTAGCTATTTGTTGACCATCGAGAGAGAGGGTCTGAGTAAAATATCCGTAACGATAGAGGAAACCAACGGCAGTCATATCGACACAGCTGTCGGATGCTTCTTTGATATAGTCGCCGGCAAGTACACCAAGACCACCTGAATAGATCTTCAATGCGTTGCAAAGACCATATTCCATAGAGAAGTAAGATACGGAAGGTAGATCCTTGCGCATAGGCTTCTTCATGTAGTCTTTGAAGTCGGCATATACTTTCTGGATACGAGCCATAAGCTCTTTGTCTTTGATCACTTCTTCCACTCGCTCAGAGCTGAGACGTTGGAGAAGCATCACAGGATTTTCACCGGTTGAACGCCACAAATCGGGGTTGAGTTCACGGAAGAGTGCTTTTGCTTCACTATTCCATACCCACCATAGGTTCTTTGAAAGCTCTTCAAGAGGTTTGAGCTTTGAAGGTAAGTCAGATTTTACAGTAATGTCACGCCAAGTGGGCACATTAGTGTTGCTTACTTTTAATTTCATATTAATTTGTTATTAATAGGTGATTATTTCGCTATAAATACACGAGTTAATAAATCAGTTAGTTCTTATTTACGTTGGGCGGCACGACTCAGTGCGATATCGAACGCCGTGATATAATAGTCTATAAAATTATTCCAACTTGCCACCATCGCAGTCTTCATTGCTTCTTGACGTATCAATGTCATGTCATCAATGTCGGCATCAGCCAAGTATGCGATAGAATTGGCAATACCATCAGCGACAGTGTCATAATTGCTATCGCCACGAGCTATAACGTTGACACCACAATCTTTGAAATCGCTCTTGAACGAAGAGAGAATCCATTGACCGAACCCAGATAAAGATGTAGTGACTGTGGGCACTCCGAAAGCGACGCTTTCGAGCGGAGTGTAGCCCCATGGCTCATAATAGCTTGGGAATATGGTAGCATCCATACCGATTAGCAAATCGTAGTAGCTACGATTGAAAATGCCATCGTTGCCATTCAAATAGCATGGCACATATACCACCTTGACACGCGAAGCTTTTGAGTTGTCGAACCCAAGAGCATGAATGCGAGATATAATCGGGTCTTCATTCATGTTGTGAAGCCAATGGGAAATCACAGGGTCGACTAAAGCGGTCTTGCGCTTTGCATCCACAGCCTTTGCCAAATCGGCACGAGGCTCTTTCACCCAAGCCGGAACCATAACAAATGCAAGAATTGTGCGCTTAGGATTGCGATCGCTCAACTTCTTTATCGAATCAAGGAATAGATCGATACCTTTATTGCGATATTCGCATCGGCCGGAAGTGGCCACGATAAAAGTTCCTTCAGGCAACTTGTAGCCAAACAACGACGATGCTACGTTCAATAACGTGTCTCGTGCCTCTTCGCGCGCAGAAGCAAACTTAGACTTTGCGGGTACAAAATTGGCTTCAAAACCATTAGGAGTAACTACATCGGGACGACGATCGAGAAGTTGCTCGCACTCGATTGCAGTAATTTCGCTTACAGTGGTGAAACAATCGGCCGCATGTGCGGCAGCTTTTTCGAGCGAATGCTTCGACTGCATATTGAGTTCAGCAGCCATTTGGTCGCCATTATAACCTTTAAGATAGTCGTACAACGGTTTATTATTACCACAGATACTACGACCAATACTTGTGGCGTGAGTAGTAAAAATAGTTCCGACAGAAGGGAGTTCTTTTTTTACATACAACAATCCCATACCGGTAGTCCATTCATCGAAATGAGCCACTACCTTTTTGTCGGCAATGCCGACAAAGTCGCAAATGCTCTTGATGACAATACCTGCAGCATGAGAGAAGGCACAAGCCTCATCGTAGTCGCCATAGGCATGAAGAGAATCTACGCCATAATTAGCCCACATTTCGCCATAAAATTGGTCTTTGACGGCATACATACCATCAAATTTCACTAAGATGACAATCGGTTTTCCGGGTATATTCCAGCGACCGACTCTCACAGCAATACCCGTGGGTAAAACTGCCTGTGACTTCCAATCTTTAAGCAAAGTGCGAGATTCCACGAAGTATGGCGACGGATTTTCCTTGCTCCATACATCTGGACCAATAAATATATTGTTGTCTTTGTAAAGTTTCTGAAGCGTTTTCGCTTTAGTAGAGAGGACCGTATAAATGCCTCCTATTTTATTACAAACCTCCCAACTTGTTTCAAACAGCATATCGGGTGCTGACGTTGGCTTATTCATATTGTAGATCTATGTTTTGAGTGCAAAGATAATACTTTTTTCTTAAAAAATCAGCTATTTTGCAAACAATTAGTCTGTTCCGTCATTTTACAAAAGCCAATAATCCGCACTACAAGCCAAAAGCGGCCGAATAATTCTCAGATTGAAAATTGTAATTATGCTATCAATTATTTTGCATTTTCGGATAAATACACTAATTTTGTAATACACAATCCAAATTATTGGCATGAAACGATTGTTTATCATATTGGTTTGCGCATTAGGAGTGGTAATTGCCTCGCCTCAATCGTCAGCATCTCAACATGATAACGACAAAACAATTTCATCTGAAACCATCGCTACTCCTACCATGAAACCGGTATCGGCCGGAGTTGACCTCTCCTGCTTTGATGGTCAGACTCATCGATTTTACATATATTCCATCACCGGGCAAATGATTAAATCGATAGAAGTCACTGATGGTCACGCATATATTGAATTGCCAAAAGGATTTTATATCGTAAAATGCGATAGTTGGTCAAAACAATTGGTCATTCGATGATTTTCAATTGGATTGCACGTTGCAATTATCGATATTCTGACTTAACATGGACTAATTTTTAACCTATTTATTACCACAAATTTAATGAATCTAAATGTAACAAACCATTGCCGTAGCGTGATCCTTTCTGGCGCTTTGGCAATAGGATTAACGGCTTTTGCCGCTGAAGCAAGCGACATGGAAACAATCTACGCATCACTACCATCGTATGATGGCGACGATCTCGAACTTGTAGTCAACAACCAAGGAACACATTTCACCCTGTGGTCACCGCAATCAGAGGCCGTCAGAGTAATTCTATATCCGACCGACCGCAATAGCGCAGCCACCGATACAATCGAAATGCAGAAAGCGGAAAGCGGCCTATGGAGAGCTGCAGTAAAAGATCAACTATATGGCAATTTCTACACGTTCCAAATCAAACATAATGGCAAATGGCTCAAAGAAACGCCTGGAGTATGGGCGAAAGCCGTAGGAACAAACGGACTCCGTGCTGCAATTATCAATATGGATGAAACAGATCCTATCGGATGGGATGCCGACAAAGGTCCGGTTGTTGAGAACATCAACGATGTAATAATATATGAGATGCACCACCGAGACTTCTCGGTTCATCCATCTTCAGGAATCGTAAACAAAGGTAAATTTCTTGCACTCACCGAGCAAGGCACTCGCTCTTTACTTGGCGACAAAACCGGTATAGACCATCTTAAAGAGCTCGGCATTACTCACATTCACATTCTCCCATCGTATGACTATAATAGTGTAGACGAAACTCAGCTACCCTCCAACAAATACAATTGGGGATACGACCCATTCAATTACAACGCACCCGAAGGGTCGTATTCGACAAACCCCGCCGACCCTAAAGCTCGCATTCGCGAAATGAAACAAATGGTCAAATCGCTCCACGATGCCGGAATTGGAGTCATAATGGATGTTGTATATAATCATACTGCGCTAAATGACGATTCTAATTTCTCGCTTACCGCCCCCGGATATTACTATCGCCATCGAGCAGATGGGACATATTCTGACGCATCCGGGTGTGGCAATGAAACCGCCTCAGATCGTCAACAAATGCGCAACTATATTATTAACTCTGTAAAATATTGGGCGAGTGAATATCATATCGATGGATTCCGCTTCGACCTTATGGCTATTCATGACACGGAGACCATGACCCAAGTAGCTAAAGAGTTGAAGGAAATCAATCCGAGTATTTTCGTTTATGGCGAAGGGTGGACAGCCGGCGACTCTCCCCTACCTGTTGAACGTCGCGCTCTAAAGGAAAACGTAGCAACGATGGAAGGTATCGCAGTATTTAGCGACGACATCCGCGATGCAGTAAAAGGACACTACAGCCGTGCAGAAGATTGCGGTTTCGCAACCGGTAAAGCCGGGAATGAAGAGACCGTAAAAATAGGCATTGTAGCCTCAACAGCGCATCCCCAAGTCGACTACTCAAAAGGCAACAATTCTAAATTTCCATACGCATCTGCCCCCACACAAATCATCAATTATGTATCGTGTCATGATGATCTATGCCTGACTGACAAATTAGCAAAATCTATCGGAGACGAAAGCGAAGAAGAGCGTATGCGCGCTGCTCGCCTTGCACAAACAATCGTATTTACTTCGCAGGGTACACCATTTATGTTTGCCGGAGAAGAAATATTCCGCGACAAAAAAGGTGTACACAACACATACCAATCGCCTGATGAAGTCAATGCAATCGATTGGTCATTAAAGCAGAAAAATGCAGAACAATTTGAATACTATAAGCAACTCATCGCTTTGCGTAAGGCTCATCCTGCATTCAGAATGACAACGACAGAGCAAATAGCCAAACATTTGGTATTTGACAAAATCACCGAACCACTTCTCATTTCTTATTCAATCAAAGACAATGCCAACGGCGACGAATGGAAAGAAATAAAAGTAATTTTCAATGGTTCTAAAGAATCTAAAAATGTAAAAGTCGCTAAAAAAGATTGGATTATAGTAGCCAATGATGGAAAAATCAACGCTGAAGGTTTAGGAACTTCTAAAGGCGGGAAACTCATCGTACCTCCACGCTCGGCATTAATCCTCGCCCGCACGAAATAACCTAATATATACATATATACAATGCGAGCCACTCATTCAAATGGATGGCTCGCGCTGTTTTATTCTGATTGATGATTATGTATTTTCTGCAAGATAAGTTTCACAACATAATACCAATTCGTCATACCATTCTTTTCCAAAACGACGAATCAATGGTTCTTTCAAAAATTGATATAGTCTAATATCATTTTTTCGCCCCAATATTTCCGCACAGCGACAAATTTTCCATCGATGATAGTTTACCGCCGTAAACTGCGGATAATCAGTCAATCGCAACGGGTAGAGGTGGCACGAACTGGGCTTATAGAAGTTGATCCGACCCTCACGATATGCTTTTTCAATTGCACAATGGCACATTCCGTTTGCGCCATAGGTAGTGAATACACAATTACGCCCATCAACAATAGACGTCACCAAATCACCCTCTTCGTCTACATACCCCACTCCATGCTCATTAATCTCAGCTTGAGCTTGTGGCAGTAAATCATCCCAAATTTCAGGGAGTATTTCTTTTAGTAGTTTATACTCATCCTCAGTAATAGGCGCCCCCGCATCACCTTCGATGCAGCATTCGCCCAAACAAGAATCTAAATCACAACAAAAAAAACGCTCCGCCAAATCGAGCGATACTAAAGTGTTTTGTATTTGAAACATCAGTTCTTCGTTATTTTCCACTATTATTTTTATACTTATTGCTATCTACCCGAATATGCCGTTGTAGCCGCAACCAAACGATCATATCGTTCGCCCGGCACACGACAATACACCTTGATTGTATATTCATGAATCGTGGGATAAAAATCGCCCTCGACTTCATTGGTTGAACCCTTCATCAAGCCATGGGGAACTACCAAATATTGATAATTATATGCACCCTGTTTCAGAAGCAGATTCGCCTCATACCTACCGGTTTTAGTATTATAAATCAACCTTGATTGAGGGTCAAATCTTCGATAAGTGAAATCTCCATCAAGAAATATATCTCGATTGATCAACTCCGGCATCTCCAACGCAAAATGAGTCACAACATAATCAGCACCAACGTCACTATCGTTAGAATTATATTCTCTTATCTTATAGCGACCGAACTGCGTCTGGTCATAAGAATAATTATTTGTAGCGCGTGGCGTATCAACATACAAGATTTGGTGATAGTATGGATTTGCATATGCTATTTCAGCAACATTCATACCGGGATAAGTGGTAGAAATAGTTTCCATCCTACGATATTCATTTCCGGCTTTGAATATTAGAGGTCGCAAATGCTCATAATATGCTACCCGTCCACTAACTCTCATAGGAGCAGTAAGCATAATTTCATTATCAATTCTCCCGTCTTGACTTACAACCACTTTAATATCGTTATATATATCGTGCACATTAAAATCGTCGGTATCAACCATAACAGATAGTTGCTGATGCTGATTATTATAGTCAATATCTGTTCGCGATGTCACTGAAGCGGCGACTTTCATTCGATGTTCCGTCACCGAAAAACGAGCTTGTAATAGAATTTGCTCAGGTTCATTTTCGGGAAATACTCGTAAAAGATAGTTTCCTGAAGCAGTGATGTGCATTTCATTATTAGGGAGAGCAATCTCATAATGGACATAGTGAACGATAGTAGCATCAGAATATTCATAATCCTCAATGTCTGCAATATTGAATCCATCAACAAATTCCGCATCGACCAATCCCGAAGGTTGCCAATCCGCATTGCAGTGAACCAACGAATACCGAAGATAGCTTCGTTCTTCAGCCAATTCATCAAACTTAATAATGATTTGCTCTTCTCCATTCAGCGGAATAATCGGAGGAGATAGTTCATTACCAGCAACCTGAACTTGCAAAGACTTAAACTCCGGAGCAAATACGCCTGTCATGGTATCATCAGCTAAAACAGCTGAAAAATATACCATATACATCATGAGTAATATACAAATGCGCTTCATAATAATATTAACGCAATTTCGAGTCAATAATTGCTATAGCATCTTCAATAATACCCATACACGACTTTTTTCGAGACGCCAATAATTCAGCACAAATAATCGATCCGTTTAGCTCTTGAAAAGCTCGACAACAACGTTGCACCTCGGCATAAACAATAGGTTTTTCCTTTGGTGTATCGAATTTCTCATAACCAATTATCATTGACATTGCAGATACTGCGCCACATACCTGTCGTTGACCGCCGACTCCGCCACCAAGCGCTGATGTGATTCGAGCAACAATGTCGCTGTCAAGCCCATGTATATCGTCAAATACCATAGCGACGCATTGAGAGCAATTATATCCCTCTTTATGAAGCAGTCGAGCGCGATCTTTTCGTTGCTCTAATGAGAATTTCATACTTACCAATTTATTGGAGTTTTACCTTGTTCAACTAAATATGCATTAGCTCTTGAAAAGTGATGATTTCCAAAAAATCCACGATGCGCCGATAGTGGTGATGGATGTGGCGACTTCAGAACTAAATGTTTTGACGAATCGATTAATACACTTTTATTACCCGCATAAGCACCCCATAATAGGAAAACAATGCCTTCGCACTCTTCTGACAACCGACGTATAGCCTCATCCGTAAATGTTTCCCATCCTTTACCTTGATGAGACCCGGCGTGATGTGCATCGACCGTAAGAGTAGCATTAAGCAATAACACGCCTTGCTGCGCCCATCGACTAAGGTCGCCATCAACAGGCAATGGAGCACCTATATCATCTCGTATTTCTTTGAATATATTTAATAACGATGGAGGCATTTTTACACCCGAAGCCACGGAAAAGCACAATCCGTTAGCCTGCCCTACATCATGATACGGATCTTGTCCTAAAATCACGACCTTCACTTTGTCAAATGGACAAGCATCAAAAGCCGCAAATATTTTTCCTGCAGGAGGGAATACTAACGTAGTGCGGTATCGATTTCGCACAAATTCGGTCAGCTGTCTAAAATATGGCTTATCCCATTCATGAGCAAGAGCTTGCTTCCATGTTTGTTCTATCTTAACATCCATTTAATCCGACTAATTAATTAAACTCTTTTGCAAAACTACAAAATAGTTGCTAAATTTGCATTCAAATTCCGGAAAATCATGCACCCATAGTTCAATGGATAGAATACTGGATTCCGGTTCCAACGATCGGGGTTCGACTCCCCGTGGGTGTACTTGGGTCAGACCCCGAAATTACCAAAAGAGCGATCATATCCAAATTCCAAGATGATATGACCGCTCTTTATTGTAGATAGAATGATGTTTTTAATTCTTGTTGGCGCGTTTGCGTTCAAGTTCGTCGAGGATTATCTTACGCAAACGCAGATGATTTGGGGTTACTTCCACATATTCATCCTCTTTGATGTATTCAAGAGCCTCTTCCAAACTAAACACTACCGGTGGAATGATACGAGCTTTATCATCGGCTCCACTCGCACGCATATTGGTTAGCTTTTTTGATTTGGTGACATTTACAACAATATCATTGTCTTTGGCATTTTCACCAACAACTTGTCCGGCATATACTTCTTCCTGCGGGAAAATAAAGAACTTACCGCGATCTTGCAACTTATCAATTGCGTATGCGTAGGCTGTACCGGCTTCCATCGCGATAAGAGAGCCATTTGTACGACGTTCGATATCGCCTTTCCAAGGTTGATATTCAAGGAAACGATGCGCCATAATTGCCTCACCGGCAGTTCCGGTAAGAATATTATTACGTAAACCGATGATTCCTCGCGATGGGATATGGAATTCAATATGCAAGCGGTCATTTTGAGCCGCCATCGATACCATTTCACCCTTACGACGAGTAACCATATCGATTACTTTGCTTGAGTATTCCTCGGGAACATTTATAGTAAGAAGTTCGACAGGTTCACATTTTACTCCATCGATTTCTTTTACGATAACTTGGGGTTGCCCAACTTGTAGTTCGTATCCTTCTCGACGCATTGTTTCGATGAGTACAGACAGGTGTAGAACACCACGACCAAACACAGTCCAAACGTCTTCATGGTCGGCCTTTGTCACTCGCAATGCGAGGTTTCTATCAAGTTCCTTAGTCAAACGATCGGCAATATGTCGAGATGTCACATATTTACCATCTTTACCAAAAAATGGGCTGTCGTTTATCGTAAACGTCATTGACATTGTAGGCTCATCAATAGCAATACGAGGCAATGGTTCGGGATTATTCGGGTCGGTTACCGTATCGCCAATTTCAAAACCTTCAAGACCGACGAGCGCACAAATATCACCGCTCTTAACGCTCTGCACCTTTTTACGGCTCATTCCTTCAAACGTGTGCAGTTCCTTGATGCGCTGTTTCACAACGGAGCCATCTTTTTTGCAAAGACCAATATCCATTCCTTCTCGAATTTCACCGCGATGAACTCGACCAATAGCGATACGTCCAACATAGCTCGAATAATCAAGCGATGTTATCAGCATCTGAGGCTCACCTTCGAGGATTTCCGGTTCGGGAATATATTCTATTATAGCGTCAAGCAATGGCAAAATGCTATCGGTGGGTTTACTCCAATCTGTACTCATCCAACCTTGCTTTGCAGAGCCATATATTGTCGGGAAGTCAAGCTGCTCTTCGGTGGCGTCGAGATTAAACATCAAATCAAACACCATTTCTTGCACCTCATCGGGGCGGCAATTAGGTTTATCCACTTTATTAATTACCACAACCGGCTTCAACCCCATTTGAATCGCTTTTTGGAGCACAAATCGAGTTTGCGGCATCGGACCTTCAAAAGCATCCACAAGAAGCAGACATCCATCAGCCATATTAAGCACACGTTCTACTTCTCCACCGAAGTCGGCGTGTCCCGGAGTATCAATAATGTTTATCTTATAACCTTTATAATCGATTGATACATTCTTCGATAGAATTGTTATACCACGCTCACGCTCCAAATCATTGTTATCGAGGATTAATTCTCCTGCATTTTGATTTTCGCGGAAAAGATTTCCGGCGAGCAACATTTTATCAACCAACGTCGTTTTGCCATGGTCGACGTGTGCGATGATGGCAATATTTCTTAATTTTTGCATACAAAATATTTTTCGACTGCAAAATTAGTATGTTATAAAACATAAAACAAGAATGCGCCGATTTTTTTTCGACGCATTCTGTTATTTTTATCCATGCTGATATAGATAGCGTTTGATTGAGCGCTTCGGTGTTTTCTCAAATTCTTCATGATATACTTTCACTTTCTTTATTTGGGAATATGCCGGTAGTTCTTTGTTCAATTGATTCACATTATCTTGCATCATATTCTCCAATTCAGCAATCGCAATACCTTGATGTGTGGCATTTTCAATATCGGGATATATCAGCGCCACAAGTTTTTGCTCCTCATCAATTATAATAGATTCGCATACATAAGGCATATTATTTAATTTCTGCTCAATCTCTTCGGGATAGATATTCTGTCCGGACGGACCGAGAATCATATTCTTATCTCGACCTCTGATATATACATATCCGTCCTGATCTATTGTGCATATATCACCGGTATTCATCCATTCACCATCCATTATAGCAGCGGTAGCCTCCGGATTTTTATAATACCCTTTCATCACATTATCACCACGAACCCAAAGAACTCCGGGAGTATTTTCGGGGTCATCCGACATAATCTTAGCCTCCATTCGGTCGACAATCTTACCACACGATGCAGGGCGATTGGAAGTATGCGGCCAATAAGCAACTAATGGAGCGCATTCTGTCATACCATAACCGACAGTGTAAGGGAAGTCGATGCGACGAAGGAAAGCCTCCACTTCCTTATTCAAAGCAGCTCCACCAATTACAATCTCTTGCACATTACCACCAAATGTCTCAGTCAACTTCTCTTTTATCTTACCCAAAAGACGATCATCAACAAACGGCAAATGCAACAATATCTTCATTAAAGGCTTATCTAACAATGGGAAAACTTTTGTCTTTATTATTTTCTCTATAATTAAAGGGACTGAAACTATTAATTTAGGTTTTACGGTCGAAAAAGCCTCCATTATCACTTTCGGAGATGGCACACGAGTCAAGAATGAAATGTGACACCCCTTGGCAAAAGGATGTATAAGTTCAACCATCAGACCATACATGTGAGCCAATGGGAGCATACACACCAATCCATCACCCGGATGCAGGAAGTTTAGCTTATCAATACAGAACTGCAAATTAGACCACAAATTACGATAGGTAAGCATTACCCCTTTCGAAAATCCTGTCGAGCCGGAAGTATAGTTAATCAACGCCAACTCGTCGGCATCCTCTTTGTAATAAACCACATCTTCAGGTCTGAAACGTTCGGGATATTTTTGTCCGAATAATTCATTGAGATGCTCGCGAGCATGAGTCAAAGTTTCGCTATGAGAGTCGAGCAGAGAGAAGTCATTCAGCAACAATGTTCCCTTTAGATTGCGCATTTGTGCCGAATCAAGATTTTCCCAAATAGCAGTATCGGTAAAGAACAAATTCGCTTCGCTATGATTGACCAAATGATGAATATTGTCGGCTTTAAATTCATGCAAAATCGGCACAGCGACAGCTCCGTAAGTGATAATTGAGAAAAATGCCACCGACCACTGCGAGGAATTTTTACCACAAAGGGCAATCTTATCACCCGGTTTTATTCCTGTATGCTCATATAGCAGATGCAATTTAGCGATCTTGCGCGCTACGGCTCGGTATTGAAAAGACACTCCATGAAAATCGGTCAACGCCAAACGCTCCCAATTTTCTTTAATAGCAGTCTCGATATATAAATTCAATCGTTCTTTCATTTTTCAACCACAATTTATACTATATAACAACTATATCGTATGGATAGCGACAAAATTAGCGAAAAAGTTCCGGAGTAAATTGTATAATTCTATTATTATGCGCACAGTTAACATCTTTTTATATATACCATTGAGAATAAAGTATTATTTATTCATTAAAATACCCTACATTTGCACATAAATCAATAAATAATTAATGACATGAAAAAATTTTTCTTTGTAGCTGCAGCTCTTCCATTGTTGCTCACGGCTTGCAATAGCAACAACACCGACAACTACACGGTTTCCGGCACACTATCAAATGTAGCTGATGGCGAAACAGTCTACTTAGTCAATTATGACAATGGTGACAAGCTCGACTCGATTGTTGTTGATAGGGCCAAATTTATATTCAGCGGTCACATCGATAACCCAACACTCGTTCGTCTCATTACCGATAAGAAAAGAGCCGGTATGTTTGTTCTTGAACCCGGAGAAATCACATTCACTGACGGAATAGCCTCAGGTACTGCCACAAATGATGCGTTTGCAACTTTCAGCAAAGAACAACAAGCCATAATCAATGAATCTCGTGGCATTTCACCCGATACACTTGGTTTCGACTCAATCCAAAATGCTCTTGGTGAAAAATATGAATCGCTTATCACAAAAACATTTGAAGCAAACAAGGATAACGTTATAGGGTATTACTTATTCTTTAATAAAGCATACGCATTTGACACAAAATCAGATCTCGACTCAGCCCTTGCCACGGTTCCGGCTTTCTACAAAGAGGGAAAACGCATTAAAGATCTTCTTGAATCACACGCTAAAATAGAAGCAACCGGACCCGGCAAGAAATTCACTGATTTTGAAGTCGTTTACAATGATAGCTCATATCGATTCAGCGACTATGTAGGCAAAGGTAAATATGTACTTGTCGATTTCTGGGCAAGTTGGTGTGGACCTTGCATGCAAGAGATTGAAGTAATAAAGGAGATTTATGGTAAATATCACGACAAAGGTCTTGAAGTACTCGGTGTTGCCGTTTGGGATAAACCGGAAGCATCATTGGCAACGATAGACGCTAAACAACTCCCATGGACCAACATTATCAATGCTCAAAAGATTCCAACCGATATATATGGAATTATGGGCATTCCACATCTCGTACTCATTGCTCCTGACGGAACCATCGTCAGCCGTGGTATGCAAGGCGATGCTCTCCGTGAAGAAGTGAAAAAAGTGATGGAGCCGCAAGCCGACTCAGCGGAATAACCACATTGTCACACTTGGCTTAAGCACAATTGCTACAATGACACCAATAGTTGCACCAATACAATCGGCGATAAAATCCCACATATCCCCACCTCTACCTATCGCCATCTGTTCTTGAGCGATTTCGATAGCTCCACCAAAGAGACATGTAGCAACAAAGAAATATCCAAATTTTGCAAGCGACACATCTTCTGCGTGTCGCTTGCTTCGTATATAGTCTAAAGCCAAAGCAGTAACAACACCAAACATCATCACACCATGAACCACTTTGTCAATTCCCTCGAAATAAGGCAATTCGGTATCGGGTAACGGATCGGGAAACAACGTCAGATATATTACTGCGATGACAACAATAATACTCAATATATAAGGTGGGAATTTTAATAATATACCTTTCATAAAATGATACTTTTTCACAAAACTAACAACAAAATCTCAAAAATTATTATTTTCAGCACCGTTTTGTAATGAATTTAGCTAAATTTGTAGCCGTTTTATTATTTGCACTATCACATTATGGCAACAAAAGCAAAATTCAGCTCTAAAATAGGATTAATTGCAGCAACTGTCGGTTCGGCAGTCGGACTTGGTAATGTATGGCGTTTTCCGGCTGAAACACAAGCCAACGGAGGCGCTGCGTTTTTAATCATATATATCCTTTGTATTTTTATATTCGGGATACCGGTAATGACTTCCGAATTTGCACTTGGTCGGGGCGGAAATTCGGATGCCGTTGGTTCGTTTCACAATGTTACCCCACATAAAAAATGGTGGCTGGTAGGAGCCATGGCCATATTAGCATCCTATTTAATTTTATCATTCTACATGGTAGTATCGGGATGGACCTTTGAATATTTGTGGCAATCATTAACTGGACATTTATATGAGCCGATACAAACAGGCAATGGTATAGCCGACGCAGACACACAATTCAGCACCCGAATGGGCGAATATATTGGCGGAAATATTTCACCATTAATAGCGACATATATAATGTTGTTGGCTAATCTCGGAGTTTTAATACTCGGTGTAAAAAAAGGAATCGAGAAGATTTCCAACATTCTCATGCCGTTATTGTTTTTGCTGCTGATAATCTTCTGTGCGGTATCTTTGTCGCTCCCGAAAGCAGCAGAAGGGCTTGAATTCTTCCTAAAACCGGACTTTTCAAAAGTGACGGGTTCTACTTTTATAAGTGCCGTTGGTCAAGCATTTTTTTCTCTAAGTTTGGGCATGGGCATCCTGGTCACTTATGGCAGCTACTATCCAAAAGACACCAAATTGACGCGTACGGCGATGACCGTGTCACTGCTTGATTTGTCGGTTGCATTTTTAATGGGTATCATTATATTTCCCGGGGTCATGACATTTGGACTATCCGACCACAAGATTGCCGGATCAGCATTGGTTTTCGTCACTTTACCTGAAATCTTTGCCCAAATGCCATTAACACAATTATGGTCAGTACTATTCTTCTTTTTGTTGACAGTTGCTGCTTTTACCTCTACCATATCTTTGGGCGAGGTTGCTATTGCATTCTTACAAGAGCAATTCAACATGAAACGCATCAAAGCCTGCATAATAGTCATTCTACCTCTATTCGTACTGAGTTCCATTTGTTCACTATCGGTCGGTGTTTGGTCAGACTTTACAATAGGAGAACGCAATATATTCGATTTCCTCGACCACACAGCTACCAATATTATGCTACCCATAAGCTCCATCCTCATGTGCGTATATATGGGATGGATTGCTCCAAAGAAATTTTTCCGTAACGAGCTCACTAATCACGGAACGATAAAGAGTCATGTGTTCGGAATAATTCATTTCATCGTAAAGTGGGTTGCACCAATCCTAATTGCAGGAATATTAATATCCGTAGCGTTTTGATGAGTAATCTTAGAAAAATATTGACTCTCACAGCCGGCGAACGTCGCGGTTTTATCGTCTTAATTGCTATCATAGCTGTGGTTATCATATTGGTTGTTTCTACTTCGCGCCATGATGAGCCGGCATCAGCAATAATACCTGACAGCGCCACTGCCATAGCAAAAAGTCCGAACAAACAGGTCAATGATACGACAGCCATACGTAAACGACGGAAGAAAAAGATCCACAAGACATCAAAGCCACAACAAGCCCCTATAAAACGTGATCCATTATCACAACCACTCCCCCCGATAAATCAGTAACCATCATATTCAATTATAATAATGACAGAATCGAGAGCACAATTTGCCACAAAATTAGGCGTGATAGCCACGACCGTAGGGTCGGCAGTAGGATTAGGTAACATTTGGCGTTTTCCCTACGAAGCCGGTATGCACGGCGGTGGAGCATTTCTCATCATATATTTGTTTATCATTTTTGTTGTCGGCATTCCGGTTATCACAGCTGAATTTATAATCGGACGACACACCGGTAGCAACATAGCCGGAGCATTTCACAAATTAGCGCGCAACCGCTCTTGGAGTTGGGTCGGCTATATCGGCCTGACGTCATCGCTGATGATTTTAAGTTTCTATTCCGTTGTAGCAGGCTGGACATTGGAATATATCTATCAATCTATCATCGGATTTTCGGGAATGCACACACAAGAGGCGTTGCACACGCAATTTGATGCATTCAGCACTTCAAATTGGCGACCATTGATGTGGACTATAATATTCCTCACACTCAACCTATGGATATTATTGCGAGGGGTACAAAAAGGCATCGAACGAATGTCAAACATCATGATGCCGGCACTATTTCTTATCCTCATAATTTTCTGTATAAACTCTCTCACCATGTCGGGAGCCAAGGAAGGTCTTACATTCCTATTCAAGCCCGACTTCTCAAAAATCGACTCATCAGTCTTGATGGGAGCGATGGGACAAGCATTTTTCTCGCTCAGCCTTGGTCTCGGATGCCTTATAACGTATTCAAGTTATTTCAATCGACAAACACGTCTTGTGAGAAGCGCAAGCATTATTGCCGGATTGGATACAATGGTAGCAATATTGGCCGGAGTCATTATTTTTCCGGCAATATTTACCTATGGACTGCAGCCCGAAGCAGGTCCAAAACTGGTGTTTGAAATACTTCCATCAATATTTATAGATCTTCCGGGCGGGATGATATGGTCCACCCTATTTTTCATCTTACTGTTTTTTGCATCAATCACTTCTACAATTTCGATGAGCGAAATATCAATAGCTTATTTTGTGGAAGAAAAGAATATGTCGCGTCGCAAAGCCACATGGCTCAATTATTTCATAGCAGCAGTATTCGGCTCACTATGCGCTCTATCGTTCGGCAGCCTGAATCATATTCAGATTTGCGGAAAGACAATATTTGATTTGTTCGACTTTATATCCTCAAATATTCTTCTGCCGGTCGGCGGTATGGCTATATCAATTTTCGTAGGTTGGGTACTTGACCAGAGCATAGTTCGCAATGAGGTGACTAATTATGGGAAAGTCAGTGTCAGGACTCTCGGGGCTATAGTCTTTTGCTTAAAATATGTAGCTCCGATATGTATTGCATTGGTATTCTTGTGCGGTCTTGGAGTCTTATAAAAATTTGGCGAAATGGCTTATTTTTGCTACATTCGCAGTCAGATAACGTAAAACGCTAAGATTGTGAGTTCGTTTGTTCCATTTTCGCTTAATATCCGTGGCAAACTATATGAGTTTGCTCGCCCGCAAATCATGGGGATACTCAACGTAACCCCCGACTCGTTTTATGCCGGCTCGCGGACTATCGATGAAGGGAGTATTGCACGTCGCATAGAATGTTTGGTCTCGCAAGGGGCTGATATGATTGACATCGGTGCATACTCTTCGCGCCCCGGAGCCGACGAGGTAAGCCCTGAAGAGGAAATCGCCCGATTGTCGCGAGGCATGAAGCTTCTTCGAGAAATTGCTCCCGACATCCTTGTGTCGGTTGACACGTTTAGAGCAGATGTCGCTCGACAAGCTATCGAAGAAATGGGAGTGGATATAATTAACGACATTTCGGGGGGAGCTCTGGATGACAAAATGTTTGATATGGTTGCCCGACTTAACGTTCCGTATATCTTGATGCACATGAGAGGCCGGCCGGAAAATATGAACACATTGTGTGAATATTCCGATGTAACTGCCGACGTTATTGCCGATTTATCAACGAAAACCAGAACATTGGCTTTGCTCGGGGTAAACGATGTAATCGTAGACCCCGGATTCGGATTCAGCAAGACCACAGAACAAAACTATGAAATGCTTCGTAATATAGAGGCATTCCATAGCCTTGAGCGTCCGCTTCTTATCGGTGTTTCTCGCAAATCCATGATATATAAAGCACTTGGTATCACTCCCGATGAAGCACTAAATGGAACGACCGTCATCAATACAATCGCACTGCTTGGCGGTGCATCCATTTTGCGAGTACATGATGTGAAAGAAGCAATAGAAGCCGTTAAGTTGGTCGAAAATACTTTTCCTCTCAATAAATCATAGCAACCGGATATGGACTCATTTGGAATAAAAGATGCTCTTGACATTATATTAGTAGCCTTTCTACTATTCTATCTGTATCGAATAATGAAAGAGTCAGGCACTATCAATATTTTCATTGGAGTGCTCGCTTTTATTGCGGTATGGGTCGTAGCATCCGAGATTCTTGAAATGAGGCTTATAGGCACTATACTCGACAAGTTTATGAGCATCGGTTTGCTTATACTTGTCATATTGTTTCAAGACCAAATAAAGCGGTTTCTTGTAGAATTAGGGTCGCACCATCGATGGAATTTTCTTAAGCAACTATTTCGGCACAAAAAATCTGCCGTCGACGATTCCCGGCGTTGGACCATGCCGATTGTCTACGCTTGCATGAACATGTCAAAAAGCAAAACAGGTGCTTTAATCGTTATCGAACAAAATATTTCGCTCGACAATTATGAAAAAACAGGCGATATCATTGATGCAACCATCAACACACGCCTTATCGAAAATATATTTTTCAAGAACTCCCCATTGCACGATGGAGCACTTATCATAGCCCACGATCGAATTAAATCAGCCGGATGTATATTGCCCGTAAGCCATGACACAAATGTACCCCGCTCATTTGGTTTGCGACATCGCTCGGCTTTAGGCATTTCGCAAGCCACCGATGCTTTTGCCATCATTGTATCAGAGGAAACCGGCAATATCTCCGTAGCCCACCATGGGGTATTATCAACTCGCCTTAGCTCTACCGACCTTGAGCACCGACTATCTCGTTTAGGTACGATCGATAGTTAAAGAGCCTTAAATATTACAATCTTTTTGTGAAATAGATATTAATTGATTAAATTTGCGCTGTTTACCTAAATCGAGATTAAAAACCGGAACTAATTTAACCATTTAATATATAGTGTTTTTCATGAAAAAATTTTCTTTTTTAGGGCTTAGTATGCTCTTATTGTCTGTAGTCTTCAGCGCGAATGCTGCCGACTATGGTTTGCCCGCCAATATCCAGGATGGCAATATCCTTCACTGTTTCGATTGGTCGTGTGCTCAAGTACAGGAAGAGCTCGACAACATCGCCAATGCAGGTTTTGGCGCAGTTCAGTTATCCCCATTGCAGGGAAGTGCAAACTCAGGTGCAGAATGGTACTATTGCTATTTGCCCTACGACTTCAAACTCGTAGCCAATGGCATAGGTAATAAAACGTCGCTCACAAGCCTTTGTGCGGCTGCTCACGAGCGCGGTATCAAAGTGATTGTTGACGTTGTGGCCAACCACGTAAACGGTTCGTCGTCTCACCGCGATTCATGGTGGAATTCAAATGGTCGTTTGCGTTATAACGGTGGTATTGACTATAGCAACCGTTACTCTATCACTCACGGACAGCTTGGCGACTATGGCGATGCTAACTCTGAAGATTCAGAAGTTCAGGCACGCGCTAAAGCATATGTAGAAGAACTTAAAGCCTGCGGTGTCGACGGTATTCGTTGGGACGCCGCTAAACATATCGGTCTGCCTTCAGAAGGTTGTAACTTCTGGTCGACCGTTACTTCGGTGTCGGGAATGTGGCACTATGGCGAAATCCTCGACAGCCCCGGTGGCGATGGTAACGCCGTAATGAAAGAATACACAACTTATATGTCGGTGACCGACAACGGATATTCAAGCGGTGTTCGTAATTCGGTTAACGGTGGTGGCGTGCCCTCAGGCTATGCCGGCTGGGCTGCAAGTACTATCGCCGACAGCAAAGTGGTGTATTGGGCTGAGAGCCACGATGACTATTCAAATGAATGGCAGGCTTCTACCCACGTTTCACAAGCCGTTATCGACCGCGCATGGGCCATCATCGCTTGCCGCAACGGCGCTTCTTCGCTCTACTTCTCACGTCCTTCCGCTACATCCAAGGACGCTATCAAAGTGGGTGTGAAAGGCTCTACCAACTTTAAGTCAAATCATATCGCCGCTGTCAATAAACTTCGCAACAAAGCAGTGGGCGCTGCCGACTATTTCACTTCGTCAAACGGCGTGGTCAGCGTGACTCGTAAAGGCGTTGGTGCGACTATCGTTAAAGGTAGCGGTTCAGGCAGCGTTTCTATCGCAAACGGTGGTGGCTACTGTCCCGCCGGCACTTATATCGACCAAGTTTCCGGTGGCACATTCACGGTGACCGCTTCTACTATATCGGGTAATGTAGGCTCATCAGGAATTGCCGTTCTTGTTATCGACGGCGAGGCTCCCGAAATTGATGACAATACCGGAGATGATAACGGAAATTCCGGCAATACCGGAAATTATCCCTCTCAACTCTACCTCATCGGTACGGTTAACAGCTGGGGTACTTCTACTTCAATCGCTGCCGACAACGTATCAAGCGGTGTTTACACTTGGAACAGCGTTAACTTGACAAAAGCAAGCGATGCTGATGGCTCATTCTTCTCTTTTGTGACTGTTCAAGGTTCCGACTGGGATGCAGTTAATGCCAGCGACCGTTACGGTGCTGCATCGAATAATGCTACAATCTCTACTTCGGCTTCTATAACAAAATTTGCTGCTAATGTTAATGCATCGGCGGCGTATTCATGGCTTGCTCCTGCCGGCACCTACAAAGTTGTTGCCAACTTGTCAACAATGACCGTTACCCTTTCATCTGCCGGTTCTTCAGAGGATACTGATGATAATACCGGAAATGATAATGTAGTTACGGATGGCGTTACTATCACCGGTGACTACAACATCGCATACAGTGGTAACCACACTCACGTTCACTATTGGGGTGGTGCTTCAGCGTCAACTTGGCCCGGTGTGGCATTTGTATCGGCAAAAGGCTCAGATGGCAATACATACAAAGTGGCAAAAGTGGCAAGCGGAACAACCGGTATTGTGTTCAACACAAATGGTTCTACTCAAACAGGCGACCTTACTTACAGCGGTTCATACATCATGAACGACAACGGGGCTACAAGCACTAAAGTTGTGTTCAGCAATGGCGATACCCCCGTGAACCCCGATCCCGACCCCGTTTCCGGATATACTGTTTACTTTGACAATTCCGGCAGCAATTGGTCTACTGTATATTGCTATGCTTGGACTACAGGAGAGTCAGACCAAAATGGCGCATGGCCCGGTGTTGCAATGACCGCTCTTGGCAATAACATTTATTCATACACTTCTACAACAGAACCGGCTAACGTCATCTTTAACAATGGGTCAACACAGACCGATGATTTGGCTTGGGTAACCGGTCACATATACAAAGCGGATGGCTCTCACTCTGAGTATCAAGACAACACAGAAGTTGCTCCTACAGTAACCATTTCACCTAATGGTGGCACAGTTAAGGGCACTTCAAATATCACTGTGACAATCGCCGGCGAACCGACTTCTATCACTGCTGATTTCAATGGCACAGCCGTTACATTGGCAAATGGGTCAAACACAATTGCCGTAAGTTCTTACCTCAACGATGGACAAACAGGCACTCTCACCATCTCTGCAACCAATGCATACGGCAGCACAACTGCAGAAGCTACATTTACCCGTTCTGACGAATCAACTCCTACTCCGACCCCGACCGGTAATAGCCTCAACACTGACTATTACAAGACCAATCCGAATGGCCAAGTTGGAACAAGAAAGACCATCAATATGTCATTCAACAACCAAAACGCCACAAATGCGCTCAGCAACTGGAGCGATGCAGAACTCATCGCGCAAGGTGTAGCTCGCGACGTATCGCAAGCGATGAAGGGCAACCACGAGCGTCCTATTATTGACTCTTATGCCATCTATGCTGCATACGATAGCGAAAATCTCTATCTTGGTGTGCAATTCGTTTACACCGTATGGGATCTCTATGGCGAAGGCAAGCAGCCCGGCGAATCCAAGCCTTACAACATGGATGGTCGCTTGATGATCGCTTTCGACCTTGACCCTGACAAATCATTTGATGGTTATATCAACGGAACCGGGGCTATTTGGAACGACGAAGGTACTCCCGGTGCTAAGTTCAACAATGGCGTAGATGCCGTATGGATTGGCTCTACCAAACCAGGTGTTGGTACTCCCGGATTCTTCATTCCTACCGCCGATGGACATGCAAGCTACGATGCAGCATACTGCAAGACAAGCACCGTAACATACGGCTATGCTGATGGTTTGGCGTCATGTATCTCTAACATTTATGGACAAGACAGCTTCAATTATGATGCATCTGTATTGGAAACCAACAATGGGTTTACTGATTTGAGTGGCGAAGTAGACGCGTCGGCTCACACATTCTATGAATTCAAAATTCCGTTGTCGCTCCTCGGTATTACAGAAAGCCATATCACCAACACAGGTATCGGTGTTCAATATCTCGATATATATGGTTCAAGCCCTGTGGGCGGTACTCCATACGACCCTGTATTCTTCGACAATGTAACCAATAACTACTCAATGGATCCTTCGTCAAGTCAAGAAAAAGAAGATGAAGACGTACTCACTTATTCATTGGCTCGCATCGGTAAGACTGCACTTTCAGGCATCACCGACGTAGTAGGCAATGGCGATGAATCACTCAACATCTACGCTATAGACGGAGTACTCTATATCGATGCCGAAGAAGATGCTATCGTAACTATCGTATCGGCCGATGGTCGTATGATACAACAAGAAGTATCGGCAGGTCGCAATGTAATCGACGATCTCAACCGTGGATTCTACATCGTAAATCGCACAAAAGTTATTCTCTAACGAATAAATTCACTCATTTTCAAAGTGGCACATCTGAAAAGGTGTGTCACTTTTTTTGTACGGATAAATTATTTTTTTGAGTGTTTCTTTTATATTGCACCTTATTTATCGTATCTTTGTAGACGCAATGAGCGAAGAGAAACTAAAGTCATCGGCGCGCGACACTTTCACCGAATATATGGTAGCAAAGAAATTGCGCAAGACGCCTGAGCGTTATGCAATACTCGACAAAGTATTCGACATGACGCAACATTTTCATATCGATACTTTAAGTGCTTCGCTCGAAAAAGATGCATATCATGTGAGCCGCGCCACAGTGTATAACACGATGGAACTGCTTACAGACTGCGGATTGGTAAGATGCCATCGTTTTCCCGGGCAACCGGTCCAATATGAACGCGTGGCAGGCGTGACCAATCATCTGCATGTGATATGCACCCAATGTGGCAAAGTGAAAGAAGTGAAAGATCCGGAATTGGTTAAATTACTCAATTCACGACGCTACTCTACGTTTCATACATCGTACATAACGCTATATGTCTACGGAATATGCTCAGCATGTGTGCGTAAAAACAGACGAAACAAAAAAACAATAATTATACAAACATCTAAAAGTAAGACACTGAAATGAAAGTTGATGTTCTACTCGGTCTCCAATGGGGAGATGAAGGCAAAGGTAAAGTAGTTGACGTTTTGACACCTCGCTATGACGCAGTTGCTCGTTTTCAAGGAGGTCCAAATGCAGGTCACACGCTCGAATTTGAAGGCAAGAAATATGTGCTTCGCTCTATTCCTTCCGGAATCTTCCAACATGGTCAGATTAACATTATCGGCAATGGAGTAGTGCTCGATCCGGTACTTTTCCGTGAAGAAGCAGAAGCGCTTGAAAAAAGTGGCATTGCGCTAAAAAGCATACTCAAGATTTCAAAGAAAGTACACCTCATCATGCCAACCCACCGATTGCTTGACGCTGCCAACGAAAAAGCCAAAGGAGGCGCCAAAATCGGTACAACCGGAAAAGGCATCGGTCCTACATATACCGACAAAGTAAGCCGCAACGGTCTTCGTTTGGGCGACACATTCCATAACTTTGAGAAGAAATATTCCGCAGCGCGCGACAAGCACCTTGCTACGCTCAAAGCTATGGGAGAGACACCGGAGTTTGCAGAGTTGGAGCAAAAATGGCTTGACGCTATCGAATATATCAAAGGATATGAGATTGTCGATAGCGAATACCTCATCAACGGACTTCTTCGTGAAGGCAAATCAATACTTTGCGAAGGTGCACAAGGCACTTTGCTTGATGTGGATTTCGGATCTTATCCGTTTGTGACTTCATCAAACACTATTTGTGCCGGAGCATGTTCAGGCTTGGGCGTCGCACCTAATAAGATTGGAGAAGTGTTTGGTATCTTCAAGGCATATTGTACTCGCGTAGGCAGCGGACCATTCCCCACCGAATTGTTTGACGAAACCGGCAAGCGTATTCGCGACCTCGGTCACGAGTATGGTGCGGTAACCGGTCGTGAACGTCGTTGCGGATGGATCGACCTCGTAGCGCTCCGCTATGCCATCATGATCAACGGCGTTACGCAACTTATCATGATGAAGAGCGACGTGCTCGACGATTTCGATACGATCAAAGCATGCACAGCCTACAAAGTAGACGGAGAAATTGTCAATACATTCCCCTTCGACATCGATGAAGAAAAAATCGAACCGGTATACACCGAACTCCCCGGATGGAAGACCGACATGACACAATTTAAGAGTGAAAGCGAATTTCCACAAGCATTCAGCGAATACATCAAATTCCTTGAGAAAGAGTTGGAGACTCCAATCACAATCGTTTCTATCGGTCCCGACCGTGAACAAACCATCATTCGCCAACCCAAATAAACACTCCTCAACATAAACAATATGGCACGAATCAAACCATTTAAGGGCGTCCGCCCACCACGTCAATTGGTCGAAGAGGTAGCTTCTCGCCCCTACGACGTGTTATCAAGCGAAGAAGCTCGCCAAGAGGCTGAAGGCAACCCGAAGTCGCTCTATCATATCATCAAGCCGGAAATCAACTTTGAAGTCGGCACAGATGAGCATGATCCGAAAGTATATACTGCTGCAGTAGATCAATTCAACGCATTCCAACGCAACGGATGGCTTGTTCAAGACGACAAAGAGCATTACTACATTTATGCTCAAACAATGAATGGTCGCACTCAATACGGTATTGTCGTTGCTGCGTACGTAGATGACTATCTAAATGGCTACATCAAGAAGCACGAACTGACGCGTCGTGATAAAGAAGAAGACCGCATGAAGCATGTTCGCATCAACAATGCAAACGTAGAACCGGTATTTTTTGCGTTCCCCGACAACAATACGCTCGAAGAGGTTATCAGAAAAGTGACATCCGAAGAGCCGGAATACGACTTTGTAGCCCCCGATGGTTTCGGACATACATTTTGGGTAATCAATGATGAAGAAACGACAAAGGTTATCACAGAAACCTTTGCCGCTATACCCTACCTCTATATCGCAGATGGCCACCATCGCACGGCTGCTGCGGCTCTTGTCGGAGCTGAAAAAGCGCGTCAAAACCCAAATCATAAGGGCGATGAAGAGTACAACTTCTTCCTTGCCGTTTGCTTCCCCGCTTCACACCTAAAGATTCTCGATTACAATCGCCTCGTGAAAGACTTGAACGGAAATACTCCGGCTGAGTTTATCGAGAAACTTAAAGCAAATTTTGATGTAGAAGATATGGGTTGCGAGCCTTATCATCCGGCTGACTTACACAACTTCTCACTCTACCTCGAAAGGCATTGGTATTCGCTAACGGCTCACACCGGGACATACGACGATACCGACCCGATAGGAGTGCTTGATGTTACTATTTCATCAGACCTGATACTTCGAGATATTCTCAATATTGTTGATCTCAGAAGCGACAAACGAGTAGATTTCGTAGGCGGTATCCGAGGTTTGAAAGAGTTGAAACGTCGCGTAGACAGCGGAGAATGGGCTGCGGCTCTCGCCCTCTACCCTGTATCGATGGATCAACTAATGAATATAGCCGACACCAGCAATATCATGCCACCGAAGACGACTTGGTTTGAGCCGAAACTTCGCTCCGGTTTGGTAATTCACAAGTTAGATTAACTAAGTTTCTAAATACAAATACCCGAATGGAGTAATCCGTTCGGGTATTTCATATACATTTCTCTATGAATCAATTACCCAAAGATCCGATGATGCTATTAAGCGTCATAAATATGAAGCTACGCGACCAATATCCATCTCTCGACGCGCTATGCGAGGACATGCAAATTGATAGAGATGAACTTGAGAAAAGGCTAAAAGCCTTTGGATTTGAATACAGCAACGAAAACAATAAATTTTGGTAACAACAAATCAAGAAGCAACAACTGCAATTTTCTCAATAAGGTCAAGTACCTATATGGGATTAGTAGCAAAAGATTGGTTCCGCCAATGGTGGTGGATACCATTCATAGCCATTGCCTCTTCGGCCATATTAGGCTTTATAATATCTATCCAATTTCTATTTCTCTCTGCAATATTGCTATGCCTTGTCGCACCATTGGCGATGCTTCCGATTTATTACTATTCGTTAACTCCCACTATGCGATATGCAATCATTGCCAAGCGAGTTAATATCTCCAACAATGGAGCAAAACTAATATTTGAGCCAATCGACGATGAGCATCCAACACCTGATGATGAAATAATCGCATGGGGAGATGTGGCTCGTCTGCGATTCTCACGCACGGCTTTTATTTTACAACTTAAGGGGAAATATAAATACATTATTATCCCCTATTCGGCTCTGAAATCGGTAGATGAACTACGTCAATATTCCAAACTACTGCACTACTTCATAAAGACCAAATAGACCGCACCAATAAGGAGGACGAATGCGAGGATATGATTCCATCTTATAACAGTCCCTTCGAAAGCTATCAAACTAAAAACGACAAACACAATTAATGTAATAACCTCTTGCATTACTTTTAGTTGTATCAACGAAAAGGGACCTCCATTGCCATCAAATCCGATACGATTGGCCGGGACTTGAAAGCAGTATTCAAATAACGCTATTCCCCATGAGAATAATATAACGGCATACAACGACCATGATTGAGATATACCTGAAGATTGCATTTTCAGATGACCATACCAAGCAAAGGTCATAAACACATTTGAAACGACGAGAAAGAGGATTGTTAAAAGAGCTGATTGAATCATTTGAGTGTTTGCTTTAGAGAGTCGCGATACTCATATCCTCGGCGATAGTTCTCACGACTACGCAAAATACCTTGCTGAGAATATCCTGTACCATCGACATTGATTAATTTACTAATATCAAGATAATGACTTCCACTACCTTTCGTGATTGAAAATACTGATTGTTTACGTTCTACTACTTGGTCGCACATAGGGCTGCGCCATGTCTCAGGATTAGGGAGCAATTCAGCCGGCACTGAATCTATAGTCGCAGGAATCACATAGGAACATGGCGGATAGCCAATCTCGGTCCACATAATGGATAGTCGAGGATCTTCACCTTCTGCCACACCTTCTATCACAACAGAAGCACTCGAACTTCGCCGAGGGATAAAATCCTGGTCGATAATCCAACGTTCACCTGTTGTAGCAAAATCTTTGTCAAGCAGAGAGTGATAGAACGAACGCGACAAGACATCGGTAAACACAATCGGTGATAAAGTGTTGTTCTCTATATAAGGAGCCAATAACCATTTAGCATTTTGCTCTCTTATATATCCAAAACCACCATCCTCATTCCCTGAATATGAATAGTTTGTACGAACCAATACACCATCCTCAGCGTCACACAAAGAAAATTTTGTGTACTCAAAATCATTCGTTTCGTAATACGCACCATTACCATCGGCATCTATTGCGCCAAAATTGGCTTGCACCCCCATGGGGCGCGATAAGGTATCGAGCATTGTTTCAAAGTCTGTCAAAGATTTACACACACGAAGAGCTTTAGCCATTAAAAATCCCTCTCGGTCTTTATAGACAGCCGTATCGGGAGCCAAATTATATGATGCAGTATTCATTACGGCAAATCCGACACTATTTACACCAATCCACGCCTCTGACAGTGTGGAATCACCGGCATTAAACAATGCAACGAAATCATACTCATTGGAATTTACGGCCGATACACGTGCCACAAAATTGTTTTCAAATCCGGTATCGCGATGTTTCCAGAGCAAAGGGCGACCGGTAGATGATGCCTGCCGACCGACAATTGCAGAAGTACAAGTCCAGCCGACACCATAGCCGGTCAACACTAATAAAATTAATATGACTATTTTATTTCTCAACTTGTTTGCCTATTTTCGTTTTTTACACGTCAAAGTTAGCACGACCCGTGCAATTTTCAAAATAATTATGTAACTTTACACATACTATTAAAACTCATTATCGAAATGGATAATACTAAATATATATTTGAACTCCCGATAAAAGTTCGCGACTATGAAGTTGATGTGGAAGGCATTGTCAACAATGCCAATTATCTGCATTATCTTGAGATGACCCGACATGAATTTTGCGAAGCAGCCGGACTATCATTTGCAAAAATGCACGAAATGGGATGGGCGCCTGTGTTGCGCAAAGCAGAGATAGAATATATCTCTCCCCTACATCTTGGCGAGTCAATGATAAGCAAACTCGCTCTTCGTCGCGATGGTGCTCGTTTCATTTTCATTCAAGATATATATCGACCGGATGGCAGCCCTATAATAAAAGCTGTAACGACATGTGTATGCCTTGAAGATGGCAAACTAACACGTGGCGACAAATTGGCTGAAGCCTTCCAAAAATATCTGTAACATTCGATATGACTCCGAATATCTATCAAATAGCATTTGCCTCCCTCAGAGGTATCAATCGTACTCTTGCTGAAGAGTTGCTGACTCGTATAGAGTCGGAAGAACGCTTCTTCACTCTATCGCATCGAGACTTGATTGATACAATCGGTTTTGACAACAAGCTGTTTGATAGAAAATATCGCGATGAAATCTTAGCCAAAGCCACTATCGAAGCGGAATTTCTGAATAAGCACCCAAATATTCGTGCGATATATTTTACAGATGGAGCATTTCCACATCGATTTTCCGACTGCGAGGACGCCCCTATCATACTATATATGGCAGGAGAATGTGACCTAAATGCAGCTCACATCGTAAGTATCGTCGGTACGCGCCATGCAACTCCTTATGGAAACTCATTTGTCACCTCGCTGGTTGAAGATTTAGCATCATCGATGGAGAATATTGTTATCGTAAGCGGATTGGCATATGGTATCGACATTACGGCTCATAGAGCGGCACTCCGCGCCGGGATACCGACAATAGCCGTACTTGCACACGGACTGAACACAATATATCCTGCCACTCATCGCAACACCGCAGTCGAAATGGTGCAAAACGGAGGAGGTCTAATCACCGACTATCGTTCCTCTGACGCAATACATCGTGGCAATTTTATCGCCCGCAATAGAATCGTCGCCGCAATGAGTGATTGCACTATTGTAGCAGAATCCGCCAAAAAAGGTGGAGCATTAATCACTGCCCGATTAGCATCGGGATATTGTCGTGACGTATTTGCTCTTCCGGGACGCACGTCCGACCCATATAGTGCAGGTTGCAATCACCTTATAGCGACTAATACGGCCGGGCTAATCACCAATGCGGACGACCTGATAACTGCCATGCGCTGGACTCCCCGAAAAAAGGAAGGAGAGCAAACCGAGATGATATTAGAATTGACTGATGAAGAACGGTCGGTAGTAGAATATCTCACTCAACATGGTGAAGCCCAAATCAACACCTTATGCGTTTCAGTCAATATCCCCATTGCGCGCTTAATGGGTATACTTATTGATATGGAATTTAAGGGCTTGATTCTATCATTTCCCGGTAGCAAATACCGACTTGCTTAGAAACCTCATTAATAATCAAAATACCAAACTCATGGAAAAGAAGATTATTCCCGCCTCTGAGATGATAATCAACTCCGATGGCTCAATATTCCACCTTCACATCCGTCCGGAACAATTAACCGACAATATCATCCTTGTTGGAGATCCCGGGCGCGTCGACATGGTAGCATCATTCTTTGACACCAGAACGTTTGAAATCTCTTCACGCGAGTTTCACTCAATAGGTGGCACATATAAAGGGAAACCAATAATGTGTCTTAGCCATGGTATAGGACCTGACAATATCGACATAGTGATGAATGAGCTTGACGCTCTTGCGAATATAGATTTCAATACCAGAGAAGTCAAGGTCGAACATCGCGCGCTTACACTTGTCAGAATCGGCACATCAGGAGCATTGCAACCTGAATTGATTGTAGGCACACCTGTTATTGCACAAAAAGCAATAGGATTTGATGGCGTACTCAATTTTTATGCAGGGAGAGATAATATCTGTGACACAGATTTTGAAACATCTTTTTGCTCTCACGTAGGGTGGAATCCGCTATGGGCAAGACCTTACGTAGTAGATGCCGACCCTGAATTAGTAGATAGAATCGGCGGCAACGATATGGTAAGAGGGAATACAATCTCGGCTGTCGGATTTTATGGACCTCAAGGTAGAGAACTGCGACTTCCATTGTCCAATCCGGACTTGAATGCGCGAATAGAAACATTCCGACACAACGGGCTGAAAGTGACAAATTACGAAATGGAGAGCGCACCATTACAAGGTTTAGCGAAAATGCTTGGGCATAAAGCAATGACCGTATGCTCAATTATAGCCAATCGAGTATCTACAAACGCCACGCCCAACTACAAAACAGCAATCAAGGATCTGATTGAAACCGTATTAGAGCGTATATAACCTAATCATCGAGCAGTAGAGGCTCGTCGATATAGGACTATTGCAATGATAATATAGATAAAATTGGGAATCCACATTGCCACAAAGGGCGACGTGTATCCCGAAACTGCAAATGTAGATGTCACGGTGGAAAACAAAATATAGGAGAAACTCAATACTAATCCGATACCTATATTAATACCCATTCCGCCCTTTACTTTTCGCGATGACAGCGACATACCTATTATCGTAAGAATAAATGCGGCGGCACACATAGCAAAGCGTCGTTCATATTCAATCTCAAACGACTTGATGTTGGCTACACCACGTTCTTTCTGACGCAAAATATAATTTTTCAGTTCGGGTGTAGTCATCATCTCATGGTCGTTTTTTGCAATCAAGAAGTCGCGAGGCTCAATCGGTATTATGGTATCAAGTCGCTTACCATTGGTAATATGCTCGCGAACACCCTCGAAATCACGAATCATATAATCGCGCACTTGCCATTGATATAGAGTATCCCATTTGATGGTTTGAGCAGTAAGACGAGACACAAGCTTCTTATTCTCAAATTTTTCAAGAGAAAACTTATATCCTATTTTAGTGGTATTGTCATATCTACTCATATACGCAATCTCACCAGGGGCAACCATCATTTGAATATTGCTACCATAATCGACGCGCTTATTCTTCACATAGGTATTTGTAAATTCGATACGCTCCACATTGGCCGGCGGAATTATATAGGCACTTAATACATATGTGGATAGGGCAATAACTGCCGCCGAAATCATATATGGACGCAACAATCGGCGATAGCTCACTCCCGAAGCAAGCATTGCGATAATTTCGGAATTGTCTGCAAGCTTTGATGTAAAAAATATTACCGCAATAAACGTAAACAGAGGACTAAATTGATTGGCAAAATAAGGCAAGAAATTTAAGAAGTAATCAAAAATCGTAGCCTCTAACGGAGCCTTGATAAAAGCATCAAGTTTTTCATTTATATCAAACATTACAGTAATTGCCAAAATCAAAATAATGGCAAAGATGTAAGTCCCTAAGAATTTACGTATGATATACAGATCGAGTGTCTTGAGCATATATTTTTTATTATAATCGGCGAGTGACTCGCTCTAACATTTCCACTTTCCACGCCTTGAAATCTCCGACAATGATATGCTTACGGGCTTCACCTACGAGCCATAGATAGAATGCAATATTATGTATCGAGGCTATCTGCATCGCAAGTATCTCTTGTGATATAAACAAGTGACGGAGATAAGCCTTGGAATATTGACGATCGACGTAGCTCGGACCATCTTCTTGAATGGGAGAGAAATCGTTTGCCCACTTAGCATTTCGCATGTTCATAATACCATGGGAGGTAAACAACATTCCATTACGACCATTGCGAGTAGGCATCACGCAATCCATCATATCGACACCACGCTCTATCGCTTCAAGAATATTGGCCGGAGTACCAACCCCCATTAAATAACGAGGCTTGTCCTTGGGCAGAATTTCATTTACCACATCTATCATATCGTACATCACCTCTGCGGGTTCGCCAACTGCCAAACCACCGATTGCATTTCCATCAGCGCCAAAATCAGTAACATAACGAGCAGACTCGCGACGTAAATCAGGATATGTGCAACCTTGCACTATAGGAAAATATGCTTGAGAGTACCCGTATTTACCTTCTGTGGACTTATAACGATCCCATCCACGCTTGAGCCAACGCATAGTCAATCCCAATGATTTCTTGGCATAATCATATTCGGCCGTACCTGGAGGACATTCATCAAGTTGCATCATGATATCAGCCCCAATGGAGCGCTGAATATCCACTACATTTTCAGGAGTAAACAAGTGCTTCGAACCATCGATGTGCGAACGGAAATATGCACCCTCCTCTTTCAGTTTGCGATTGGCCGACAACGAAAATACTTGAAACCCTCCACTATCAGTCAGTATCGGTCGTGTCCATCCATTAAACTTATGCAATCCTCCGGCTTTTTCCAATACGTCGATGCCAGGTCGCAAATAAAGATGATAAGTATTGCCCAAAATTATCTGAGCTTTCACATCATCACGCAATTCATGTAGATGAACAGCTTTCACAGAGCCGAGCGTTCCCACCGGCATAAATATAGGAGTCTCTATCGTGCCATGATCGGTAGTGATAAGACCTGCACGAGCGTTGCTGTTTGTATCTGTAGCTTGTAATTGAAAATCCATTCTATCTTAATTGTAGTGCAAAGTTACGATAACTACATCGCAATTGCAAAATAACACTCGTAAATAAATTAAAAGGATCGTCAAGAGTAACCCGACGATCCCTACGGCGATTGTATTGTTTCTTACTTTTGTGTGGTCGATCCTTAGCTATCCAACGACCGCCATTGCGTTCGAGTTCAATCTCACGCGATGCCTTTCGACATGCCTTGATGTAATCATCAAAAGCAATGTCATTCTTTTTCCTGTTTTTCATATACAATTACAAAGTTACAAAATAATCTGACAATACAAAAATTTCAATGAGCAGATTATCAGAACAAAATATCCTTATTTTTAGCGGATTAGATAGTGGCCGAGCCATACGTAGGCTATGCCTACTATGATGCTTGGCAGTAAGTATAGAATAAACGTTGTACCCTCGTCTTTCGAGGATAGGACAACCATGTCATTGGCAAACGTAGAGAAAGTCGTAAACCCACCGCAAAATCCGGTAATCAATAATATCGAGGAATGAGCCGATAGGATATTGGTGCGTTCCATCATTCCGAATAGCAACCCGATGCAAAAGCTTCCGATTATATTACCAAAAATGTGCCTAATTAAAATGAGCCATTACATTAAACATTGATGCACACCATCGTCCAATTAAATATCTGCCACATGTACCAACAAAGCCTCCAATACCGGCAATCAACATCGATTTTATCATACGAAACTTACATTGGGTCTACATCATAATAAATTACAATACCTTTCATGCGTGGATTTTCGTGCATACGCTCATATAAATCGCGCAATATTGTTTTCACTTTTTTCATCGAAGCGGTTACTTCTATTTTGAGCATTATTTTGCGAATATATAGCGATTGAACTCGCGAAACAGCAGGTTCCTCGGGGCCAAACACACGATTACCAAACAACTCTCGCAGTTTGTTTCCATATATAGCAGCCATCTCACACACTACATCATCGTCACGATGTTTTAGATAAATATAAATAAGTCGAGTGAAAGGAGGATATAAATAACGCTCACGTTCAGCTATTTCCATTTGATAAAAGCCCTTATAATCATGTTTTTGCAAATGCTCAATAATGGGATGAGTCGGTTGGTAGGTTTGCACAGCTACTACCCCTTCGGTATTACGACGCCCGGCTCGCCCCGATACCTGTTCAAGCATATTAAATGCGCGTTCCGTAGCTCGAAAATCGGGATAATTAATTATAGTATCAGCATTCAATACTCCTACTACACTCACACCATCAAAGTCCAATCCTTTCGTCACCATCTGAGTACCGACAAGAATTTGAGATTTGCGCTGTGAGAAATTTTCAATAATTTCTTCATAGCCGTCCTTATTGCGAGTTGTATCAAGATCCATTCGAGATATTTTGGCATCAGGGAACAGATTTGCCACCTCGTCCTCTACTCGCTCTGTCCCATAACCCAATTTTTCCACTCCGGGTTCTTTACAAGCAGGACAAACACTGAATGACTTATATGTAGCACCGCAATAATGACACACCAATTCGTCATGGTAGCGATGATAAGTGAGCGACACATCGCAATGCTCACACTTTGGGATCCATCCGCACATCTTGCATCGAGCCATAGGAGCATATCCGCGTCGATTGTGAAAAAATATGACTTGTTCTCCTTTCTCCAACGCATTATGAGCCAAAAACATTGTTCGTTCGGCAAATGTACCTTTCACTCGATATCGTTTGCGAGCTACACTCATATCTATCACCTCTATCGCCGGTAGATTTGCGCCTTCATATCGCTTATCGAGCGATACTAATCCATATCTACCCGATATAGCTTTATAATACGTCTCGACTGAAGGTGTTGCACTACCGAGGAGAGTTTTAGCCCCATGCATCGAGGCAAGCACCATCGCAGCATCACGAGCATTATATCTCGGAGCAGGATCAAACTGCTTATAACTTTGTTCATGTTCTTCGTCGACTATAACGATACCTAAACGAGTAAATGGCAGGAATATCGCAGAACGCGCTCCTAACACAACACATGGTTGCCCCGATTCGAGCAGACGTTTCCAAATATCAACTCTTTCATTATCTGAGAATTTAGAATGATATATCAAAACGTTGTCGCCAAACACTCGTTGTAATCGTCGAGTCAACTGAGTAGTCAACGCTATTTCCGGGACGAGAAACAATGCTTGATCACCTCGATTCATTACATAGGAAATCAAGTGAATATAAATCTCGGTCTTACCACTTGAAGTAATGCCATGCAATAGTGTGATACTCTTATCAATAAAGGCTCGATGCACTCCATCTAACGCATCACGTTGCGGCACACTTAAAACCGGTAGCGTTCCAGCCACTAAGCCATTGTATTTGAATCGATTTATCTCTTTTTTGAATATTTCGACTATACCCTTTTGTGCCATAGCGGAGAGAATCGCAGTCGAAAGTCCTGTGCGCTCAATCAATTCGCGCCGAGCCACCTCTTTACTTATGCCATCTTTGCCTCTTGACATTTCAATCAGGGCCAAAAGCATCATTTCCTGTTTTTTGGCTCCCTTTAGCTTATCAAATGCATCATGTAATGTTTCATTATTCTGAGCGATCAATCGCACATATACTTCTTTTTTTGAACGATAGCGCTCCACTAATTTTTCCGATATAATTACAGCCTTTTTTCAATCAGCCGAGCAACAATAGCCCCAATATTTCGGAATTCAGTTTTCTTTTCAATATCGACAAGCGACATCTTTCCCTCATGGTCAAGCAGTTGACATATCACCACTTCCCTTTCTGACAATCGGGAATCCTCACTTTCCTCATAATCGCTATTAAGTTCCACAAATGTTTCACTTTCAACTTTCAATCCTGCCGGCATAGCAGCTCGATACACCTCCCCGGGTGAACACAAATAGTATTCGGAAATCCAATCCCAGAATTTGAGTTGAGGGTGTTTAACTATGGGATAGTTTTCCAAAATCATCGCAATGTCCTTAACCTCATAACCATCCGGAGCCACCGTAGAAATAGCTGCAACAATACCTGTATAGAATTTTTTTCGTCCAAAAGGTACGATTACCCGATACCCGACCTTTAGTTTATATAACAATTCATTGGGTATGTGGTATGTGAATGTAGAATATAACGGAAGAGGTAGTAAGACCTCAGCATAAGACTCTGCCATGATGAGAAATGTAAATTAGTGGTAAAGGTAGAGAAAAATCCTAAGCAATGCAAATATTATCTTTGCGTCAATCGATTAATTTATTACCTTTGCACTATTAATATGCCTATGTAGGTACTTATCATTCATCGTAATGGATAACAAAGTTAAAAAAACATCACGAAAATCGTATAGTCGCATCATTGCCTCAATGTGGGCAACTTTTTTGTGTTTAGTATTAGTCGTTTTTCTATTTTTTGTATTGATATACAATGGTGTAATCGGTTATATGCCCCCTGTTGAAGAATTGAAAAACCCAAAAGACAAATTTGCCTCGGTCATATACTCAGCAGATGGCGAAGAACTTGGTCGATATTATCAGAATACGGGAAATCGCGTATATGTAGACATTGACGATATATCCCAACACGTAATTGATGCCCTTATTGCCACTGAAGATTCTCGTTTTGAAGAACACTCCGGAATTGATCTTAGAGCAATGATGCGTGTGATGGTAAAAACTGTTTTGATGGGTCAAAAGAATGCAGGAGGTGGCTCTACAATTACCCAGCAACTTGCAAAACAGCTATACTCACCATCGTCGGAGAATGTATTTGAGCGTGCGTTACAAAAGCCTATCGAGTGGATGATAGCAATTAAACTCGAACGCTACTATACGAAAGATGAAATTATCCGAATGTACTTGAACCAATTTGACTTTTTATATAATGCCGTAGGTATAAAATCCGCCGCATATGTATATTTCGGAAAGGATCCTAAAGAACTCTCAATCGAAGAAGCCGCAACATTGGTCGGAATGGTAAAGAATCCATCATATTACAATCCGGTAAGACGCAACGAGAGGACTCGTGATCGTCGAAACGTAGTATTCGAACAGATGGAAAAATCCGGATACATCACAGAGGCAGAATGTGATTCTCTAAAACAACTGCCCCTTGAGCTTAAATTTCATCGTGTAGACCATAAAGATGGTCTTGCCCCATATTTCCGCGAAGAGCTACGCCGAATACTACGGGCTAAAAAGCCTCTTCTCAGCGACTACGAATCATGGGAAAAACAAAAATATGTTGACGACTCTATTGCATGGGAGAATAATCCTTTGTTTGGTTGGATTGAGAAGAACCCCAAACCGGATGGCACTAAATATAATATCTACACAGATGGGTTGAAAATATTTACCACCATCGACTCAAGAATGCAACAATATGCCGAAGAAGCCGTAAACAAACATTTCAGAGGCTACTTACAACCTCAGTTCTTCAAGGAGAAGCGAGGTGTAAAGGGGGCTCCATACACAACCAACCGCGAAGAGTTATCATCGGCACAACTTCAAAAACTCATAAACAATGCTATCCATCAGAGCGATAGGTATCGAGTAATGAAAAAAGCAGGGAAAAGCGAAAAAGACATCCTTGCTGCATTCAATGAACCTATCGATATGAAAGTATTCAGCTATGAAACCGGGACTATCGACACTACAATGACTCCACGCGACTCGATATTATATCATAAGCATTTCCTTCGCACAGGTTTTATGTCAATGGATCCGACAAATGGTCATGTCAAAGCATATGTAGGAGGTCCTAATTTCACATTCTTCCAATATGATATGGTTTCGACCGGTCGACGACAAATCGGTTCTACTATCAAACCTTTCCTATATACGTACGCAATGGAAGAAGGGTTTACTCCATGCGACCAATTTCTCAATGAGCAGCCAACGATTATCGACGAATCCGGAAGGCCATGGTCGCCACGAAATGCCGGTAACGCACGTGTAGGCGAAATGGTAGATTTAAGATGGGCATTAACTAACTCCAACAACTGGATATCGGCTCGACTAATGGAGCAACTATCACCATCCACTTTAGCTCGCAATATGCACAATTTCGGCATCACAAGCCATATTGATCCGGTAATGTCATTGTGCCTTGGCTCATGCGATGTTACCGTCAAAGAAATGGTGACAGCTTATTCTGCTTTTGCTAATAAGGGTATGCGAGTTGACCCAATTTTTGTTACTGCAATAGCTGATGCTAACGGGAATATTATAGCAGAATTTACGCCTAAGCATACAGAAGTAATCAGCGAAACAGCCTATTATCGCATTCTTTCAATTCTCCTCAACGTTGTGGATAGCGGTACAGGTAACAGACTACGCCGAGCGCCATACAACATTACAGCTCAAATGGGAGGAAAAACCGGTACCACAAACTATAATGCTGACGGATGGTTTATGGGATTCACACCTCAATTAGTATCCGGAGTTTGGGTTGGTGGAGAAGAGCGCTATATACACTTCAACGGTATGGCATACGGACAAGGAGCATCAATGGCACTTCCAATATATGGTCACTACATAAAGAAAGTTTATGCCGACAAGACATTGCCATACTCGCAAGAGACAACATTCACATTTCCCAACATAGACCTATGTGAAGGCTCTTATTATGGAGAGTTTGAAGACGAAGTAACTGATGAATCAATCGAAGGAGTATTCGATTAAAACATATTTCAAGGCAACACAAAAATATCCCGACAATTTCTCTATTGCCGGGATATTTTAATATGTTGTAATAATCACTTAAAAGCAATATCATTTTTCACATGCAAAGCCTGTTGATGCTTGCGATATTCTTTCGATGCTAAGTATTTGTCGATACAATCAGCATGACGATGATTGTGCAAGTCGGTACCGATAAAATCGGCATACCCTTTTTCTATAAGATATTCTGCAATTTTGCGTTCACTACTACCATAATATCCGGCCAAACTAAGCAGATTTATTTGGAACAATGTTCCTGTCGAATGCAATTCGTCGTAACGCGTACGTTTGCCCGTCGTATAATATATATACCGTTCGGGATGGGCAAGTATTGGCATAAAACCTTTTACCTTTAAATCAAATAAAAACTGATCCAATCCCCATGGTTCTTGTAGAAAAGAGTTTTCGACAAGAAGATAATTGTTCGGCAGAGGAACAATTGCATTTGCTTCTATTTGACGAACAAAATTCTCATCAATACGATATTCCGCAGAATGTGATATATCAATATTGTTATTCTTGCTATCTAATTCATTTTTCAAAGCCGACAAGGCATTACCAATCGTAGATGGCGTATTTTCGAATGTCCCCATAGTTACATGAGGACTTGCAATAATTCTATTTATGCCCCACCCTTGCATTCGCTCGATTAACTCAACAGATGTACCAACATCCGGAGAACCATCATCAATACCCGGTATTATATGGCAGTGTATATCCGTCGAGAAAAATAATTGCGAGGGGACTTCTTTTTTCTTGAAAAAACCTAACATCATTAATCTTTATATATTTCGACTACAAATGTAGTGATTATCTCTGAATAGTATTAAATTTTCTGAGCACTAAAATATCAACCAAAGTTTGATTTAACGCACATAACAAGCATTTAGTCCACTAATTCTTAACATTTTACGAATGTCGCCATCCTTGATTTTTATTTATTTCGACAAAGGTTATAAACCTGATAAATATATTTATCACTAACTTTGCAAAGTTACGTATTATAAGATCTCATAAGAATTTTTATTAACTAAAGCCAAAATACCATGCGCAAAAGAAATTTACTACGAAATTTTGTCGTAATGAGCTGCTTAGGTTTATTTTTACCAACGACTGCACAAAATGCAATCAACGTTGATGTTGAAACAACCCAAGTAGAGCAAAACTTCGACTCAATGTGGGACGAAACCACTCAGTCCGGGACTTTAACAATGCCCGATGGCTGGTATGTAGAACGCCAGTTGACAGCCCCTCGCACAATTGGTAGTTTTTCCAATGCCACACAAGACTTAATGTATGCCGGAGGCGTCAGCCTTGCAAGTAATGCTACGAATGGGACTTGGAATTTCGGTTCAAGTTCTACTCCATCTGATCGTGCAATTGGAGGACTATCGACCACAGTATCGAATGGCACGAGATGCGTAAATCTAATTTCAAAGATTTATAATGCAGCTGAAAAATCCATTTCTAAAATCACGCTAAACTACGACATTGAAAAATATCGTAAAGGCGATAACTCAGCAGGCTTTGCTGTACAAGTATACTATTCAATCGATGGTACCAATTGGACCAACGCCGGAGATGATTTTTACACACTCTTCTCACCCGACAACGAAACTTTAGGAGCAGAAATCGTCCCAATTGAAACCGTAAACGTTGCTAATAAGACATTTTTACTTGACGTCGCTTCTGAGTCAGAGTTATATGTTGCGTGGAATATCTCCGTTGCGTCAGGTTCTTCTCCCAATAAAGCAATGGGACTTGCTATCGACAATATTACCATCGATATTGAATACACGAATGACAATACCAACTATATCTATATCGAAGATGTAACCGGATGGGATAATTTGGCTCTTTACGCAAGTGGCGATGCCGAATTGTTCGGTACGTTCCCCGGAGCGACTTCAAACATTTCGACAACTCTAAATGGAGTAACATATAAAGCATTCGAGTATTCAGGTCAGGGGAACTACACTTTACAAATCAATGATAACGGAGGCGGAAATCAATTAACCGATTTCGCTATTTCCGGTGGGAAGGATTATTATCTTTGCGCCACCGCAGATGAAGTAAGCGAAATTTCCGACCCATCAACTTATACCGGTTGGGTTGACCCAAATCGACCTGCATTCGTATCATCGGGTATATATCTGCGAGGCGAAGTCAATAGTTGGGAAGCATATTCTGATTGGGAATTTTCAAATGAAGGAGATGGCACATACGTGCTATATGACAAAACCATTAATGGGACTTTCAAAGTAGCAGATGCCAATTGGAGTTCGTCATGCAATTATGGCACTAACGGTTCTTCAATCATGATGGATACTCCATACACGCTTGTAGCCGGTACAGACGGCAATATTTCGTGTGGCGGTAACACTTATGAATGTTCTCGAATAGTATTGTCAATCAACGATGGAGAAGCCACGTTGTTGCTTGAAAGTGATGATGACTCAGCTAATCTGACTTCCGTTTATATTATTGGAGACAATAATGAGTGGAACTACATGAATACCTCCGGTGAATTAAAATTGACTGAAACGGCAGACGTTTTTGCCGGACGTGTCACAATGTCCGCCGGCACTTCGGGCAATTGCCAATGGCGTCTATATCAACGTCTCGGCATGAGTGGTGTATGGGGTGCTGCTAACAATAACGATGCGATAGAACCAGCCACATCGGGCGTACTTGAAAAAGGTAGTACCGGAAAAGTTTCCACACCAGCCGGAACATACGATGTAACATTCAATGTTTCTACCGGTGAATATACAATGGAAGCGGTCGGATCATACGCAGTAGAAATGAGCCTTCAGCCACAAAATGTAGTCTTGGTTCCGACTATGCCTGAATCAGTCAAAGTTCTTTCACTCAACAACAGTCTAATTCATTATAACGACCAGGCAGCTGTATTTAATGAAATAGCATCTGCCATGGGTAAAGACGCTCATTGGACTAAGCACACCATGCTTGGCAAACCATTGTCCACCCACTATGACGAAGGCGATGGACTCGGAGCAGATGGTACGCCTACTGCAAAAATGCTTGTTCGCACTGACGCGTGGAGCCACATTATCCTTCAGGAACAAAGCGCACTTCCACGTACAAACATTGAAACATTCCGTGCCAATGTAAAACAATGGGTTGACTATATTCGCGAATATTGTCCTAATCCGAATGCCATAATTATTCTACCAATGAACTGGGCTTATAGTGGCGATTGGGGTAATTTCACTGATTATAATCAAAAATTCCATGACAACTATCTTGACGTAGCTCGTGATCTTGGTGTAACAATATGCCCTGTAGCAATGGCCTACCAAGCCATTTACGATGCCGAAGGTTCGGAATCTACCCAAACCCTCTACAGCGATGACCGACACCCAACCCCAAAGGCCACATATTTGGCAGCTTGCATGGAGTACTCGCTTATCTATGGTGAAAATGCCACAAACATTACTCATACAATATCTGATGTACCCGAAGTTGATGCAGCCTCAATGCGTCGATATGCGGCACTCGCACTATCGAACTTCAAAAACGTCGTAGACCATAACGCCGGTATCATCCGATTCTCGAATGTCATCTACGACCAATTCGGTATGCCGATAGAAAGTGAAACTCCTGTGGAATTCACATTAAGTGGCGGCGGAAATTTCAACGAAGAACTCATCTACACTTCCGACAAAACTCTTGGAGAGTACACACTCAAAGCCTCAACCGACAATTTTACATCTACGGCAACCATTGTTGTAGCAGAAGCTGAGACTGAAGTAATAGTATATCCGGCAATCAAACTCAACGAGGATGTACTCACCGCCGAAGAGAACTTTAATGCCATTGGCTCGAATGCAGATGCCACTCTTCCTGAGGCATGGCGTATTGATAAACAAACAAGCGCACCTCGCATTGTTGGAACATATCCAACAGCTTTATCCAATACTACATATAGTGGTGGTGTCGACCTACCAAGCAACGCTAAAAATGGTCTTTGGAATTTTGGATCGACAGATGATAGCGACCGTGCCATCGGAGGCATCTCAACAGGTGTAGATAATGGTACTCGATGCGTAAATGTTTATGCTCATCTATTCAATGATGGGAAAACTAACCTTGAAAATCTCATTATTTCCTACGACATAGAAAAATATCGCAAAGGTGCTAATGCGGCGGGCTTTGCTGTTCAACTTTATTATTCAATCGACGGACGCAACTTCACATCAGCCGGGGACAAATTCTACACATACTTTGAAAAAGATGATGCCACTGAAGGCTATACGGATGTCCCAGGTGAAACGCGCAGTGTAAGCGATGTTCTTGACACCAATCTTCAAGCAGGATGCGACCTCTATCTTGCATGGAATATCACAGTCGCAAGCGGAGATGCTGCAAATGCAGCAATGGCTCTCGCTATCGATAATTTCAGCATATCAGCTTCACTTCCTGAAATTCCCGATTCGGAACACTATATCTATGTTATCGATAATACCGGTTGGGCTTCTTTAGGACTATACGCATGGGGCACGAGCGAACTTTTCGGTGCATGGCCCGGACAAGCCGTACAAGGGACTACCGAGATTGAAGGTAATACATATAAAGTATTCACGTTAAATGCCACATCGGGAAGCTATAATTTGATATTCAACAATTGGAATAATGGCGAACAACTTGCCGACTACACCATTAGCGAAATGCGCGATTACTATTTCCTTATTGACAAGGAAAATGGTGTGACAGAAATTTCCAGCGAAATATCAAACGTCGAGATTGACAACTGCTCGATTTCCATTGTTGGGAATGTCGCAAAATCTGATGGCGAAATTTCTGTATATAATATCAATGGTCAATTGATACTTAAAGGTGAAAATTGCGTGAATTTAAGCAATATCCTCAGTGGGGTTTATATCTTAAAAGCACAAAATAGCACAATCAAAATCATCCGCTAATCTAACCCTACTGTTTTTCCGGTTCGGGAGGCTATCGTAGCTTCCCGAACTTTTTTATTTGTCGGTTACATCAAAAAATTCTAACTTTGCGATATTACGCAAATCCCGTCTACCATGAACAGAATTTTATCTCTCATATTTTTCATCGCAGCCGTTACGTCAATCGAAGCAGCTACAACATGCGATTCACTACTTAAAGAGCTTGATGCGACAATAGCCAATAGCGATGAGTATGAAAAAGAAAAGAGATTACATATTGACATTATCAAGAATGAATTGAGTAAATCAAGCCTTGCAGACGATGAGCGATATAGAATCTATCGACGTCTGTACACAGAATACGAATCGTATATATGCGATTCGGCTCGCTATTACATCAATTTGAGCCTTACTCTCGGCCGACAGGCAAAAAGACAAGATTGGATTAACTATGCACAAATAAAAAAAGTGCGTATTCTATCTCGATCCGGATTATTCACCGAGAGCATTGTCCAAATCAGAGCTATCGACCGCTCCACATTAACGAAGGAGCAGCTGACCGAATACTATAAAACCATCGAAAACACGTATCTCTATCTGTCAGAGTATTCTCACGATGATGAGTACACTCCACAATACCTCAACAAGGTGAAAGTGTATCGTGATTCGTCTATGGCTCTCCTACAGCCAAGCACATTCAACCAATTGATTACTACGACACAAGGGTTTATACAACAAGGGCAACTATCAAAGGCGAAAATTCTACTTCAAAACTATGCCGACAGCATTCCGGACAATTCGCGCGAATATGCCGTAGTGTGCTCCACGTTATCTTACGCATTCGAGTTAGAGAACAACACTAATGAACGGATGGCTTGGCTCATTAGAAGCGCAATTGCCGACATCAAAAGCGTCACTAAAGAGAACACCGCCCTGCGACAAATAGCCGAAATGCTGTATGAATCAGGAGACTTGGCTCGTGCGAACAGATATGTAAAGAAAAGTCTTGCCGACGCAACATTCTTCAACGGAAGAATGCGCAATATGCAATCCACACGTATGCTCCCTATGATCGACGAAGCCCACCAAGAGATTCAAGACATACAGCATCGCAAAGTAAAGACTTATCTATTTGTAATCAGCATTCTATCGGTTTTTCTTGTAGTTGCGATATATCTCATTTTCCGACAAATGAAACGAGTGTCGCGCGCACACGACAAAATGAAAGAGATAAACGCCGAACTCAACAAGCTTAATGAGGAGTTGCTCACGGTCAATCGTCAGCAACAGGAGATGTGCACATCGCTTCGCGAATCAAATTGCATCAAAGAGGAATATATCGGTCGATTCATCGAACTGTGCTCAACCTACATTTCCGAGATGGACTCCTACCGCAAGATGCTCAACCGCAAAGCAATGACCGGTAAGATTGATGAGGTGACGCGAACGCTAAAATCAAAACAATTTATCGATGACTCATACACCGAATTTTATCGTAACTTCGATGAATCATTCTTAAGCATATTCCCTACGTTTGTAGAGTCGGTCAATAGTATGTTTACCGAAGAGAAGCGCATAATACCCAAACCTACCGAGAAGCTCAACACCGAGCTTCGTATGTATGCCTTGGTACGTCTTGGCATCAATGATTGCACGAAGATAGCCAACTTCCTCCGCTGCTCAGTGTCGACTATCTACACCTATCGGTCGCGTATCAAAAATCAATCACTCTATCGCGATGACTTTGAAGAGCGTATCATGACCATCAGTTCACTCGCCTAACACGTCGAGCGTAGTCAACCCATTTCGTTGCCCCACGACATAGCTATTGCGTTCGGATGCGGCTTCTCCGGCTCGGCAGAAGCAATCGAAATAGATTTTAGCGGCAGCTACAGCGACCCGGTGCTTCTTCGCTCTACATCGCATGCGTGGCTCTATCACATCAAAAAAACCGGCAAATATTTCATCATCAAAACCACTCTCGACAACTCGGCCGAGCAACTCGCTAAGTTCAAACGAGAGTCTGAATTGTCGATTTCGCTCAACCATCACCATATTCCACATTTCAACTCTCAAAATGATACATTGACACCATCAAATCTCATTTGGCACAAAGGACTTTCGAGATGGACTTATTCAAAAGATATTGCTCAAATTGCAAAATTATTAGGAATTCCGGAGTTCGAGAGGAATTCCGGAATTTACTTTTACAACCTTAACATGTAAATATACGACAAGCGAGCCGGAGAGTTGGCTCGCTTGTTTGGTTTCTAGGGGGATGAGGATTATTTTGAGTATTTAGCCCAGTCGACTTTGCTCATATCGCCCGATTCGGCAAACTCGGTGTGGAATGCGAATGCGGCGCTGAGCGAGTGTGGTGTTTGACCGCCCTTGCCCATGCGCAAGTAGTCCCAAAGGAGCTCTTTATACATCGGGTTGACGCAGTTTTCGATGATGCTCTCAGCGCGTTGTACAGGGTCTTTTCCGCGAAGGTCGGCAACTCCTTGGTCAGTGATAAGCACGTCGACAGAATGTTCGCTGTGATCCATGTGCGACACCATCGGTACGATTGTCGAGATCAAACCGCCCTTTTGGATTGAGGGGCATGAGAAGATAGAGAGGTAAGCATTGCGAGTAAAGTCGCCCGACCCGCCGATACCATTCATCATCTTCGTTCCTACGACGTGGGTAGAATTGATGTTACCGAAAATGTCGGCTTCGAGCGCAGTGTTCATCGTGATGAGGCCGAGACGGCGTATGATTTCGGGGCTGTTGGAAATTTCGCCGGGACGAATCACAAACTTGTCGTGGAAAAAATCCATATTTGAGAATACCTCGTGCATCTTGTCGTCAGACAATGTCAGCGAGCATGTGCTACCGAAGCGACATTTGCCCTTCTCCATCAAATCGACCACCGCATCTTGTATCACCTCGGTGTACATCTCAAATGTGGGAAACTCTTTGCTTTCACCAATGCCGAAAAGAACTGCATTTGCAATATTGCCCACACCGCTCTGCATTGGAAGGAACTCTTTAGGGAGCGCACCGGTATGGAGTTGCGAAAGGATAAAGTTGCACACGTTGGCACCGATTTGCATTGTGGTCTCGTCGAGCGCAGCAAAGCCTTTGACTCCATCGGTAGAGTTTGACTTCACAATCCCTACTACTTTCTTGGGATCAACTTTCAAAACAGTAGAACCGATGCGGTCGCTCGGCTTGTAGATAGGGATCTCGCGACGATAAGGTGGGTCGAGAGGCATATAGACGTCGTGCAATCCGCGAATAGACATAGGGATTGCTTCGTTGAGCTCTACGATAATAATATCGGCCATCTTCGCAATGGTGGGAGCGATACCCATACCTGTTCCGAGAAGAATTTCGCCATCGTCGGTGATGTCGGCAGCTTCGATGATAGCCACATTGATCTTGCCAAAAGTGCCGTAGCGCATCTTCTGAGCGAGCTCAGAGAGATGGAGGTCGAAATAATGAGCATCGTGAGCGTTGAGACGCTTGCGAAGGTCGGGGCAGCTTTGATAGGGAGTGCGGATATTGATCGCGTTGGCACGAGCCAAAGCCCCATCGACATGGTCGTTGGTAGAAGCGCCGGTGAAAATATTGATCTTAAATTCACGACCTGCTTCATGTTCTTTCACTGCTTTCTCAGCGAGGGCTTCGGTCACGACCTTCGGAGTACCGGAGGCGGTGAAACCTGAAAATCCTACGTTGTCACCATTCTTTATCAACTCGGCAGCTTGTTGAGCCGAAATAATAGGAAAAGCCATTGTAGTAATACGTTTTTTTGGTTTATTTTTAGAATTTAGTTTTAAGTATTTCAGAATCGATTATTGCTCTACGCCACCGCTCCATATCGGCACTCTCGGTCGAAGCCGAAGCGCTGTTGGATTTTGGCTCGGTAGAAACCGGAATAGGTGGCATATCAGAGGTTACACGCTGTCCCTCTTCCACTTTCGTATCAATCGGGGCAGCATTGGCGGGCTGAAAATGATTGCGCGACAGAGGCTCATAATCATCCGTAAATGTCGACCAATCGGCATCAAACGGAAACGACTGCGAGCGTTTGGCAGCCTCAGCTTTGCGACGTTGCTTTGCCCGCGACTCGGCAATTTGCGACCAAATTACGAGTCCACCTACCACAATTCCGATAATTGTTTTCAAATAATCCATCGCAATTTTGTAATTTTGCACAAAATTACTGATTTATCGTTATTATAGCAAGAATTTAGACGATTAACCGCCTTAAGGAAGGGCAACTTTTTTATATGACCGACTTAAACAAGACAGATATGAGTGCTGCCGACAAGCGACTATGCATCGAAACTTATGGTTGCCAGATGAACGTGGCCGACAGCGAAGTGGTAGCATCCGTGATGAAGATGGCAGGCTATACGACAGTCGACACCGTAGAGGAAGCTGACGCCGTGTTGCTCAACACATGTTCTATCCGCGACAATGCCGAGCAAAAGATATTCTCGCGACTACAATACATCGCATCGCTGCGACGCAAACGTCGCGACAGCCGATTGATCATAGGCGTAATCGGCTGCATGGCAGAGCGCGTAAAAGACACCCTCATCAACGACCATGGTGTAGACCTCGTGGCCGGTCCGGACTCTTATCTCGACCTCCCTAACCTATTTGGAGCAGTAGAAGCTGGCGAAAAAGCTATCAACATCGAGCTAAGCACTACCGAGACCTATAGAGATATAATCCCTATGCGTATCACAGGAAACGTTGTATCGGGATTTATCAGCATAATGAGAGGGTGCAATAACTTCTGTTCGTATTGCATCGTGCCCTACACTCGCGGACGTGAACGCTCACGCGAGCCACAATCGATACTCAACGAGCTTGCCGATCTTCGCAGCAAAGGCTACAAAGAAGCGACGTTGCTCGGACAGAACGTCAACTCATTTCGTTATAAGAGCGATGATGGCAGCATCATTGGATTTGCTCAACTCCTCGCCATGGTAGCAGAGGCGGCTCCAGATATGCGCATTCGCTTCACAACGTCGCACCCCAAAGACATGACCGACGACATTATCGCCGTAATAGCTCGCTATCCAAACATTTGCAACCACATACATCTGCCAGTGCAGTCCGGTTCTGACAAGGTGCTGAAAGCGATGAATCGTCACTATACCCGTGCATGGTATCTCGACCGCATCGCAGCCATACGCCGAGCCATCCCCGATTGCGGCATCTCCACCGATATGTTTACCGGATTTCACGATGAGAGCGAAGAAGACTTCCAAGAGACACTCAGCCTCATGCGCGAAGTAGGATTTGACTCTGCTTTCATGTTTAAATATTCAGAACGGCCGGGCACTATGGCATCGAAACATCTACCCGACAATGTGGCCGAAGACGTGAAAATCGACCGGCTCAACCGAATGATTGCGTTGCAAAACGAGCTTTCGGCAGAGTCAAATCGTCGTGATATAGGACGTACATTCGACGTTTTGGTGGAAGGTGTATCAAAACGCTCTCGCGACCAATTTGTGGGACGCACACAGCAAAACAAAACCGTAGTGTTCCCACGTGGCAACTATCGTGTAGGCGACATAGTACAAGTCACCATCGACGAAGCCTCATCAGCCACTCTTATCGGGCATCTTGCCGAGTAATCGACTGCATACTCCATCAGCCACAGAAAGCGACATTTTTCGTTGAAAAATGTCGTTTTTTTCAACTTTTTTTGTCAAAAGTTTGTTTATTCAACAAATGGTGCTAACTTTGCATCATCATTAGCATCCTATGGGCAAAAATAATGTAGCCAATATGTATCGGATGCGCCCAATTCCCTTTTTAACTACAAATTTTATATCTACGATACGACGTCGCATCAATGCACAGTATCATCAGATGATTATAATATCGTCATACCTATATTATTTTCATATCATTTATGTATAATATCTCCGATCTCAACGCAATGAGCGAAGCAGAGCTTCATAACGTTGCTGAATCCATGGGACTGAAAAAGGTCGATTCGACAGAAAAAGACGACCTCATTTACAAAATACTCGACCAACAAGCTATCAACGTAGCCACATCGTCGGCTTCGGAGAAAAAGCGTCGTCCCGCCAAAGAACCCAAAGCAAAAAAAGAAAAAGCTCCGGTTGCAGAAAAAGCTACCGAGCAAAACACATCTTCCGAAAAAGACAATAAAGTAGGACAGACAGAAGTTGCAGTTGCTCAACCCGAGCCAACCGCATCAAATAATAAAGAAGAGGCTGCCGGCGAAAAGCAGACTAAGCGTCGTGCGCGCAAGCCAAAAGCACAACCCGAAGTTGAGGCTCCGGCTGAGGCGGAGCAACATCAACAAACGCCCATCGATATTAATTCCGATGACGATGATCTCACCCTCACCCCTCCGCTTCCACGCGAAATATCGGCAGAAAATAACGAAAATCCGCAGCCTGTAGCAGACCCAAAAGACGCTTCACAACAAGCAGAGCCGGTCACCGCTACCGATGAAAATAATGCACCGGCTACCGAAGAGGCTAAACCCAAGATGGACTTCAGCCCTAAAAATTCATCGCTCAGCTCGTTTTTTCCCCGCACTGAAGGTCGTCGTTTTGTGCCACGCTCGCAACGCGAAAAAGAAGAAGCCGCTGCCGCAGCAGCCATTGCAGCAGCTACAGCTCCCATCATCATCCATGAGCCGGGACAAGAGCCAAAGCCTCAACAGCAGCAACAAGGTAAGAAAAAGAAAAATCGCAACAATAATAACAACAATGCCAATCAGCAAAAACAACAAGAGCCTCAAGAACCAAAATATGTGTTCGACGGCATTCTAAATGCTATTGGTGTGCTCGAAGTGATGCCAGAGGGTTATGGCTTCCTTCGTTCAAGCGATTACAACTATCTTGCTTCGCCCGATGACATCTACGTCACCCAAGGGCAAATCAAGCAAGCAGGTCTCAAGGCCGGTGATGTCGTAGAATGTACAATCCGTCCCCCAAAAGAAGGAGAAAAATATTTTCCTCTAAGCACAGTGCTTCGTGTCAACGGACGTTCACCCGAATACATTCGCGACCGAGTGCCATTCGAGCATCTCACTCCCCTATTCCCGGATGAAAAATTCGACCTCACCTCGGGACGTTCATGCAACCTTTCTACTCGTGTGGTTGATATGTTCTCTCCTATTGGTAAAGGACAACGCGCTCTTATTGTAGCTCCCCCCAAGACCGGTAAAACAATTCTCTTGAAAGATATAGCCAACGCTATCGCAGAGAATCACCCCGACACCTATATTATCATTCTTCTCATCGACGAGCGTCCGGAAGAGGTGACCGACATGAGCCGCTCGGTAAATGCCGAAGTTATCGCTTCTACTTTTGATGAGCCGGCTGATCGCCATGTAAAGATTGCATCAATCGTACTCGAAAAAGCAAAGCGCATGGTGGAATGTGGGCACGATGTGGTGATACTTCTCGACTCTATCACACGACTTGCACGTGCGTACAACACCGTTTCTCCTGCATCGGGTAAGATACTCTCCGGTGGTGTCGATGCAAATGCACTCCAAAAGCCAAAACGATTCTTCGGCGCTGCGCGTAACATCGAAAACGGAGGCTCGCTCACTATCATCGCAACTGCACTCACCGAGACATCTTCGAAGATGGATGAAGTGATCTTCGAAGAATTTAAGGGTACAGGTAACATGGAACTACAACTTGACCGCAAGTTGTCGAACAAGCGCATATTCCCCGCCGTCGACATCACTGCATCGTCGACACGTCGCGACGATCTTCTGCTCCGTCCGGAGACACTCAACCGCATGTGGATACTTCGTCGATTCCTCTCCGACCGCAACTCCATCGAAGCTATGGAATTTATCAAAGACCGCATGGAGCGTACGACCGACAACGACGAACTTCTTCGTACAATGGGCGACTAATCTGAAATTATTCGTACTATGGCAGCCATACAAAAGACCAATGCCGCACGACTACTCGATAAGGCAAAAATACCTTACGAGCTTGTACCCTATGTAGTCGACGAGAACAATCTCGCCGCCGACCATGTAGCAGAGGCGCTTGGAGAGGATATAAACCAAGTATTCAAGACACTTGTCCTACATGGCGACAAAAGCGGTTATTTCGTATGTGTGGTTCCGGGCAATACAGAGGTCGATTTAAAAGCTGCTGCACGTGCTGCCGGAGCAAAAAAGGCTGAAATGATTCCGATGAAAGAACTTTTACCCCTCACCGGCTATATCCGTGGCGGATGCTCACCTATTGGGATGAAGAAAGCATTCCCTACATTTTTTCACACAACAGCCCTCGACTTCGATCATATTTTTGTCAGTGCAGGCATGCGCGGACTTCAACTAAAAATATCCCCGCAGGCACTTATCGATTACGTACGCGCCTCGGTAGTTCACCTTATAGTTACACCACACGAAGATGAATAGTTTTGGTAATATATTTCGCGTCACCACGTTCGGCGAATCGCATGGCACAGCCATCGGTGGCGTTATCGACGGAATGCCCGCAGGCATACCTATTGATATCGAACAAATACAATATCAGCTCAATCGTCGTCGTCCCGGGCAGTCGAACATCGTCACCGCTCGCGATGAAAAAGACAGAGTTCAGATACTCTCCGGTCTGTTTGAAGGCAAGACCACCGGAACACCGATTGGATTTGTAGTATTCAACGAAGACCATCATTCAACCGATTACTCTGAGATAGCTCGCACATTCCGTCCATCACACGCCGACTATACCTACACATCGAAATATGGCTTGCGAGATCCTCGTGGCGGAGGACGCTCCTCGGCACGTGAAACCATATCAAGAGTCGTTGCCGGTGCATTTGCTCTTCAAGCGCTTAAGACTCTTGGCATCGACATTTACGCCTACACGTCGCAAGTTGGAGACATAGCCTTATCGAACGACTATACAAAATACGATCCTACGTCAATCGAGAGCAACATCGTTCGTTGCCCCGACCAAGAAGTCGCTGAGCGGATGATACAACTCATAACCGAGGTCAAGGCCGATGGCGATACCATAGGCGGAGTAATCACCGGCGTAGTCAAAGGGTGTCCGGTAGGACTTGGCGAACCGGCATTCGGGAAGCTTCATGCAACACTTGGGGCTGCGATGCTCTCAATCAACGCCGCCAAAGGATTTGACTATGGAATGGGCTTTGATGGTGTGGGCTGTCGCGGGAGCGAAATGCTCGATACATTCGTCAATAATGATGGAAAAATTTCCACTACGACCAACCATTCGGGAGGTATACAAGGAGGCATCTCAAATGGTAGTGACATATATTTCCGCATAGCATTCAAACCGGTAGCCACACTACTTCGTCCGGTCGACACTATAGACTGCGATGGAAACGCTATTACTCTAAAAGCTCGCGGTCGTCATGATCCCTGCGTTCTTCCACGAGCTGTGCCTATCGTCGAGTCTATGGCTGCCATTGTCATTCTCGATGCATATCTTGCCAACAAGACTACACATCTCTAATCATGGCTCAAGGATACCGCGACTTTGCCGATTTCCTTGCCGGATATTTCCCATACAAGGTTCAGAAGCTCGCTATCAATGCGGGCTTCACTTGCCCTAATCGCGATGGAACTAAAGGAATCGGTGGGTGTACATATTGCAATAATCAGACATTCAATCCATCCTATTGTGCCCCTCGGCTGTCGGTTGCTGAGCAAATAGAAGAAGGGAAGCAATTTTTTGCGCGAAAATATCCCGAAATGCGCTATCTCGCCTATTTTCAAGCCTATACTAATACACATGGCGACATCGACCGCCTCATGAAATTATATCGAGAAGCGTTAGAGCAACCATTGGTCGAAGGTCTTATCATCGGTACTCGCCCGGACTGTGTCCCTAACCAGCTTCTCGACAGATTACAAGAATTGACGCACGAAAAATTTGTGATGATCGAATATGGTGCTGAAACATCACACGATTCGACTCTCCAGCTCATCAATCGCTGCCACACATGGCAAGACACCATTGATGCAGTACGGCGTACAGCTATGCGAGATATTCCGGTAGGACTTCATCTTATAGTCGGACTTCCCGGCGAAGACGACGAAATGATACTTACTACTATTGATCGCGTTTCAGAGCTACCAATTTCAACACTCAAACTCCACCAGCTACAAATAATCAGAGGCACACGCCTCGCTCGCGACATCGAACAAAAGTTCTACACTATTAGGCAGTTTACGCCTGATAGCTATATCGACTTATGCTGTCGTATCATCGAACACACAGCTCCATCGATTGCTATCGAACGTTTTGTATCTCAATCGCCCGACGAACTTCTTATATCTCCACGATGGGGATTGAAAAACTATCAATTCACCAATCTCCTACAAAATCGCATAAAAGAAAAAGGAATACGGCAAGGATCTTACCGCATTCCTTAATCAATACTATCTACCCTATATTAGTCAACGTGCTCGAGAGTATGTCCCATGCGTTGCTTCTTGGTATGCATATAAAAACGATTGTATTCATTCGGTTCAATTTCAATGGGGATATTTTCTACCACAGTAAGGCCATACCCTTCAAGGCCAACACGCTTCACGGGATTGTTGGTCATAAGACGCATCTTCGACACCCCGAGGAGATGGAGAATTTGCGCCCCCACACCATAGTCACGCTCATCAGCTTGATGGCCGAGACAAATGTTTGCATCAACAGTATCCATACCATCTTCTTGCAACTTATAGGCCTTCATTTTCTCCATCAGACCGATACCTCTGCCCTCTTGATTGAGATAGACCACAACCCCTTTACCCTCACGCTCTATCATGCGCAAAGCTTTGTGTAACTGTTCTCCACAATCACATCGTTGAGAGCCGAATATGTCACCGGTAGCACAAGATGAATGCACTCGCACGAGCACTTCTTCATCCGGATTGATTTCTCCTTTGATTATAGCAATATGTTCAAGCCCATTGCTCTTTTGGCGGAATGGGACAAGACGGAAATGCCCATATTCCGTAGGCATATCTACTTCAACTCCTTGCTCCACAAGCGACTCTTGAGTCAAACGATAGGCAATAAGATCGCGAATCGACACAAGTTTCATACCCCATTCATCGGCACGTCGACGAAGTTCGGGGAGACGAGCCATCGATCCATCATCGCTCATTATTTCCATCAACGCCGCAGCCGGTTGCAGTCCGGCAAGACGAGCAAGGTCTACAGCAGCCTCGGTATGCCCGGCGCGACGAAGTACCCCTTTATCTTGAGCGTATAGCGGATTGATATGCCCCGGGCGTCCAAATGTTTCGGGTTTCGACGTCGGGTCGGCAAGAGCTCGAATTGTAGCACACCGATCTTGAATCGATACTCCGGTAGAACAGCCTTCGAGTTTATCGACTGTAACCGTAAATGGCGTTCCGAGCATCGAAGTATTGTTTTGGACTTGATAATCAAGTTCAAGTTCTTTGCATCGAGATATTGTTATCGGTACACAAAGTACACCACGAGCATTTTTGAGCATAAAGTTTACTTGCTCAGGAGTGATCTTTTCAGCAGCGACTATGATATCGCCTTCATTTTCACGATCTTCGTCATCGACCACAATCACCATCTTACCCTCGCGGAAATCAGCAATCGCCTCCTCTATTGTGTTTAGTGTTATTTTTTCCATATATTATGCTTCTTTATTATCTAACGTGTTCTTTTCCAATAATGTTGTAAGCTCTCTCACAATATTTGCGACAGAACGTATTTCATCCTTAAATTTGCGCTGGCTACGCAAACCCATCAAATATAGTGGCAGTCCAATCGGGAATAACACAGCTGCCACATAACCTATCCATCCATAGTTGGTAGGGTGATAGAGCCACAAACTACGTAAAATAGGTAAATCCATCAACTTTATTATCACCATCTTATCGCGCGAATTGGATAGATAGTCAACCACACGTTCTAATTCGGACGATAACGCATGAATCTCTCGACGATCATAACCACTATGCCAATATGTCACATAGCTTTGAGGCTTTGCATATTGTTTAAGAAAAGATGTGCAATGTTGATCTAACGATGCGAGCATCTCGTAAGCTTCCAGGAGTTCCACTTCATCCATCACCACCTCTTTCATAGTAAGATGGCGAGTCTCATTTTTGCCGATAAGCTTGCGGAAGAAGTTGACATAAGCATCACGATTAAATACAGAAGAATCATTGACGGCCTTATAAGTAAAGAAAATGCCCATCGGGAGCAAAACCGCAGAACTCAGCCACATACCTTGCCATACCTCTATGCGCCCTTCGCGCGCCATCTTATATCCGGTATTGTCAATGATATAATAAAAGATGAATAGGAATACCGAAATCACAAGTGGCATACCAAGTCCACCTTTACGGATGATTGCACCAAGAGGAGCTCCAATGAAGAAAAAGATAATGCAAGCAAATGAAAGTGTAAACTTCTTCATCAATTCGATAGCATGACGACGTATGGTCTTGCGATCGTCCTTCATCGTATAGCTTTTGTATTCAAAATCTTGACGAGTACGTTTCGCTTTAGACAAAGCCTGTTGCAAATAGCTCTTTGCATATCCGGCACTTGCTCCGGCAAAAACAGAGTCGACATCAAGAGGCCTTTCCAACACGATTTCTCGATTGCGTTCGGTGGTGTGCTCTCCATTGCGATACTTATGTAGATTATAGGGCAAACCAAAATATGGCGTTTCTTTCAGAATCTTGCCATAAGCCGAGCCGACGGAATCGATACGCAGATTGACCGAGTCGATTGTAGCTTGTAGCTCTTCAATATTTTTACCTACATACTGATTACGCATCGCATCATCGTCCATACGATTGAAATTAGCATCAAAAGCAATCATAACCTCCTTCGAGTCGAATGATTCACGACGATAAGGCACATTCTTGTTTGTCTGCGCACCGGTCTGTTCTCGTAAGTTTTCGAATGATTCACCATTCCAAAGTTGCAAAAACAGATGAGTCTTATCTTCAGTAAAAGACATCTTACCGGAATCAGCAAGTATGATGCTCGCATTATCGAAGCCTTTCGACACATCATAGATCATCATATCGTGCATCATTCCTGTTTCACGATCTTTCTGCGTTACATACAGGTTATATCCTGGAATCTGATCATAGAAAACACCCTCGGGAATATCGAGTTCTGGTGATGTTTGACGTATTGAATACAACAACGTCCACATCTTCGTTTGCGCCAATGGAAGCACGTTGTTTTGAAAAAAGAATGCCCCAATTGCAACTAAAACCATTAGGACTATCAACGGACGCATGGTTCTCAAGAGCGACACCCCGGAAGCTTTCATTGCCGTGAGTTCAAAGCGCTCACCGAGATTTCCAAACGTCATCAGTGATGCAAGCAATATTGCCAACGGAAGAGCCATTGGAACCATAGTCAATGCCGCATAAAAAAACAATTCGGCAATAACAATCACGTCCAACCCCTTACCGACCAATTCGTCGATATATCGCCATAAAAATTGCATCAAAATGATGAAGAGACATATAAAAAACGTCATAAGAAACAGAGGCAAAAAGCTCTGTAACATAAACGTATATAGTCGCTTAATCTTCAACATCATTCTTATATATTAATCAAATTGAATGCAAAGATAGTAAATTCCATCCACATTACAGCAAAAAAGGTCGGCCACAGCCAACCTTTTGCTATTTTGATTGTCATTTTGATTTCTCAAATTTCTTTTCTCTTAATAATGGAAATTTTGTGATAGTCAAACGCATTGTTATTCTTTAGAGCAATAGTATACTTCCTATTATTGTATGCAACCTCATATGATTCCAAAACAAATTGGGATGTAGCAGACTCTGATACTCTACTCCATAATTTCAACATCCAATTTTTATGAGTGAAATTTTTAACTATAAAATCATATTTTACGTTTGCAGGAGTCGCTATTACATAACACCAACCAGCATCATACGCAATTTCATTTTCAATATTTTCTAATATACTTCGATTGGGTATAAACTTTGGTTTATATCCATACACGAGTTCAAGACCTGAATAAATAAAATCCTTCCGAGAATCAGAAAAACATAATCCGTACGAACTTATTATTGGTGGTGCTTGCGGTAAATCATATTCAATAACTCCAAAAGTAGACAAATATTCTTTTATGTTTGAATTATAATCATTATTTTGCCGATAGGAATATCCAAGAACTACAATATAATGCACACATAAGCATATCGTTAATATTTTTATCACATTTTTTTTCAAACGATTATCAAGAATTCTTTCCAAGAATTTGTAGGTTAAGATTATACTCAATAGTGTACAACTGATAAACATTTGCATATTTCCTTTTAAACCAATTGCCACCAAAAATAAGAATGTACATACAATCGCTACTATTAATTCCATGTACTTATTTTTCAATTCTTTCACCAACTGCATGTTTCGTATATTGGTTATTATAATTAATATAATTACACTAAAGATCGGCACTAATAACTCAATATTAGAACCCAACCATAGTATACGTAAAGACAATTCTCGGATCAAATTAGAGTCATTACTTCCCATAAAACGACCAATATTAGCCGGATTTACACAGCATATGGTAGTTCCAATCCATAATCCAATCGTCAATAATGCGACTATACCCTTAAACCTTGTTCTGTGGGTATGAATCAGATAATATATAAACAATGCCGCAGATAAACCCACTGAAAATGATTCGTTCATTGCCCCTGTTAAAATTGCGAATAGAAATAACACTATACGCTTAATTAACGTAACATTCTTTTCAATATCTTTATATTTGTAGTAATTATATATATAACACACGAACAATGTTGATGGCCATAAGTAATTAACAGAAAACGCAATACTTGTCACATAGCCTAAACCGACATTCATAAATCCCAGCATCACATACATAATAGTCAAGAGTAGTATATAATATCTGACATCACCTCTCTGATGCTCACCAATACAAAGTTTACATAAATATTTCATCAGCACAACAAACATTACCGAATTACAGATCTGAAATGAGGTAAGCCCAAACAAGCAAACAAACACTTGTACTATAACATGAATAATAAATCGACCATTAACATAATTCCAATGATTAATTTGAGATTTTATTACATCCGAGAAATTATACACGTATTCCCTATTATAGTCTCCAAAAAAATTTTCATTTTCACATATAAACATATAATAGTAATCATCCCAACTTATTTCACTCAAACTATTAATAGCGTAAAACAGCACACCTATTACAACAAAAAAAATACATTCGATTTTGTTTGTAATATAAATATTTGATATTTTATTCTTTGTGTTCATACTATTTTTTCTTCGTTATATGATTCTGCTATATAAACCGGACGATTTTTGGTCTCGTTGAATATTCGTCCTACATACTCCCCTATGATACCGAGCGAGATTAGTTGTACTCCGCCAAGAAATAGCATCACAACCATCAATGTCGGATACCCTTGTACCGACTCACCGATAAATATTGTTTTGATTACGATAAAACATAGGTATAGAAATGCAATAATCGATACTAAAAAGCCGAGGAAAGTCGCCATACGCAATGGAGCCGTGGTAAAACTCGTGATTCCCTCTATTGCAAGGTTAAACAACCCCATGAAATTAAATGACGATTCACCTTGAGTCCGATCTCCTTGTTCAAACAAAACATCTTTCTTTTTATAACCAATCCAACAATATAATCCTTTGGTATATCGCTGCGTTTCACGCAATTGGCAGATAGCATTGATGCATCGACGATCAAGCAATCGAAAATCACCTACATTTTGCAAGATGTCAATTCGTGTAGACTTCTGTAGCAATGAGTAATACGCCATTGTAAATTTTTTTCGCAACAAAGATTCTTTGCCTCGTTCTTTGCGACGTGCATATACATCTTCATACCCTTCTTCCCAATAGCGGAGCATTTCGGGTATCACTGTTGGCGGATGCTGCAAATCAGCATCCATAATGACCATACAATCACCCTTAGCATAATCAAATCCGGCAAGCATAGCATTCTCTTTGCCAAAATTGCGCGATAGATTCACATAGTTAATGCGTTTATCGCTGACTCGCAGTCGTTTGATTACATCAAGCGTAGCATCGCGACTGCCATCATTGACAAAGAGTATTTCCCAATCGTAAGCAGAATTGGAGTCCATCAATTTATGCAACGCCTCATAAAGAGCCGGTATTGACTGCTCTTCATTATAAGCCGGTATCAGAATTGTTACTTTTTTCATTTAATCCAATTTTATGTATATCTCTTAGTAAGAGATATCTATACGACGTTTTATCTGATTATCAGCGCATTAATGTTTATGAATGTATGGCATTTATCATTTTTTGCTAAACATTTTTATAAAAAATCTATTTAACTATAGTCTCAATTTCAATTAATTAGCTAATTTTGCAATACAAAAAAATATCTCTTACTAAGAGATGCACACTTATCAACACAAAATTAATTTCAATGTAATGTTTGTAACCTATTGTCTAATTGGGGAAATTGAGCTATGTTTGTAGAGTAAAACCAAGAGAAACATGAAAACCATAAAAGAATTATATAGAATCGGCACAGGACCATCAAGTAGCCACACAATGGGGCCACGCAAAGCGGCAGAGATATTTCTCGCTCGACATCCCGAAGCCAAAAGTTTCAATATCACACTATATGGAAGTCTTGCCGCTACCGGACGTGGCCACATGACAGATCGAGCCATAATAGACACTCTTGAGCCACATGCGCCAGTCGTTATAGATTGGCAGCCTCACATATTTCTTCCATATCACCCCAATGGCATGACATTTCGATCGATTGGATCAAACGGAGAATCAACAGATGAATGGATAGTGTTTAGTGTCGGCGGGGGCGCATTGGCTGAGGATGGTGAAAATCGTAGTGAATCCCCAAGCATCTACGATATGAATACGATGACTGAAATATTGTCGTGGTGCGAGCGAACAGGTCGCTCATATTGGGAATATGTAGAGCAATGTGAAGACAATGATATTTGGGAATACTTAGCAGAAGTATGGTCGGTGATGCGAGATGCTGTGCAACGCGGACTTGAACATGAAGGAGCACTTCCCGGTCCGCTAAATCTACGTCGTAAAGCCACAAACTATTATATAAAAGCGAATGGTTATCGCGACAATCTGCGCTCACGCGGATTAGTGTTTGCTTACGCGCTTGCCGTAGCAGAAGAGAATGCCTCCGGAGGAAAGATTGTCACCGCCCCTACTTGTGGAGCTTGTGGAGTGGTTCCGGCTGTATTATATCACATAAAACAGAGTCGAGACTTCTCAGACACACGGATATTGCGAGCTCTCGCCACTGCCGGATTAGTGGGTAATATAGTAAAGCACAACGCATCGATATCAGGAGCAGAAGCCGGATGTCAAGCTGAGGTAGGAGTTGCATGTTCGATGGCATCTGCGGCGGCAAGCCAATTATTCGGAGGTAGCCCGGCTCAAATAGAATATGCCGCCGAGATGGGACTTGAACACCATCTTGGGATGACATGCGATCCTGTATGCGGCCTTGTACAGATACCATGTATTGAGCGAAATGCCTATGCTGCAGCACGAGCCCTTGATGCCAATACCTACTCAGCATTTTCTGATGGGATACATCGAGTTTCGTTTGACAAAGTGGTGGAAGTGATGAAACAAACCGGGCACGATCTTCCGTCACTTTATAAAGAAACGAGTGAAGGGGGATTGGCAAAAGATTATATACAGATGCAATAAAATTGGCAATATACATGAAGAATGTGCGCCCACCGACCTCGCGATCGATGGGCGCACTGCTATTGATAATTATACGAAATTATTCAGGGAGGATTTCGTAAGATTTCGATTCAAGATAGTAGAACGACAAATAGGGTTTGCCTTCGATTGAATCTCGCTGAGCAATACGAATACGATAATCTCTCATACGCTCTTCGATGGTAGTAATATCTGCTTGACCGCGAGCTTGGCGTTCGGTATCGCAACCCACAGCTGCCTCAGTGGTAGCATCCACTGCGGCTTCTTGATTGGCATATTGCTCTTCCATACGCTTTACCGCAGCTTCATCTATGCGCTCTTCACGAAGGATTCCGGTCACAGAAATAGGTTTGTGAATAGCTTCCTTGCTAAAAGCGCCACCCATTTCGGGAGTAGACTCGCAACGGAGGAGTTGGCTATCACCGGAGCCAAGCACAAAAGCTTTCTTACCGCCATGCTTGCAAAGGTGAGAACATACGCCTTCGATAGTGATGGTTTGTCCGACCAATGAGTCAGGGTTGGCAAGCACCTCATCTACAGAGATAGCAGCAATCGAATCAGTTGTAGCAGCTTCTTGTTTGCTTGAGCCGCCACAAGATGTAAGCGACATAGCCACAACAGCTATCGCTGCAAAAAATTTAATTGACTTTTTCATTTTGATAAAAATTTTTAGTTGATAAATGATTAATCTTTTAATAATATAACTGGTATAAACGAGAAGAGTCCAAATACAATTGTAGTTACAGATGAAATAAGAGCCTTACGACGTTGACGCCGCATCACTACAAATATAACAACAGCTAATATCAAATTAAGAACCAATGCCAACCATGAGACAGATTCAATACGCGGATATGCGAGTGAATCAGACATAGACGTAAAGGATAGTTTATATGGGAATATATACCCTTCGATTTTAGCTAACAACGATTCGTCATAAGAATAAGAGTACTTACCTAATAAACGATAATCGGCATTATTAATTGCATACCACGTAGTGCCATTATCATTAGTTATCCGAATAGTCCAATTAAACACATTACCCATCACGACAATCCTATCGGCTTGTGGATTATACAAATCAACAGGCAACAATGTCAAGTCATAAGAACCTGCAGCTAAAACATATAAATGATTATCGGTATCAATTATAAAACCAAGATTGCGATGGTCGACATTCTCCATGACAAACACCTTTTTTGCTTTTACACCTTCGGGTAAAACGATACGCTTCATATAAGGTCGTCCGGCCTGTTGCTTAACATGATAAACAGCACCTTCGGCATCGACCATCAAATAACCCTCATCGTAGGCTTTTCGAGCTGTGATATTAGCACTAAAATCAGTCATCGGATATACAAAACCACGATCAGCAAATATCTTTGTAAACCTTGCGCTACTTTTAGGCTTCTCCTCATTGGTAGTCATATCTACTATTTTTACGCCACTATCAATAAGCATAACATCGGTAGGATCTTCCAATTCAATTCTGACCGGAAGCGACTCCATTATCGGATAAGCTTCAGCCAAAACTTTATTAATATCTCTTGGAGATGATTGAAAGACAAATGAAGTGGTTTTGAAAACTCGTGGAGATACCTCTATACCACAAATCGTATCATCAAGTTGTTCGCGAGCGAGCAACTGAGTATAAAACATCTGAGGCAGCAACGAGTCCCTTTGATTCTTTGTATAAATATTGCCTTTCGAAATGCCATCGGCAGCAAGGTCATATATCTCTGTCTGTTTATCATCGTTGGTCTCTGAAACGATCCATCTGTCGGCAATCGGAGAATATGCCAAATATGGTTCATTTCCACCATCAGGCAACATAAACGAATATAACCACGGAAGAAACCAACTGAGAACAGCGATAGACAATGCGACAATAAATACTCGCGAGATTGTTTTCATTTTTTAATCTTGACGGCCCTCCTTAAACCGATTTACCGAACGAAACGCCAATAACGATGATGCTAACGCAATAACAGCTAATAGCCAAAGTATCGAATTATAGGCTTCCGGAGCCGGTTGCATATAATAGAATGAGACAACTCCTACCCCGAGCAACCCCAACAAGACACGTTGGCGCCAAGTTCCTTCAAGGCAAATTGCAGTAGTAATCATATAAACATTAATTCCACTAATGTACCATGGCAATGATGTAAGTACCACACGCCCGACCAAAGTCGAAGCAAGAATTTGCATATCATAGATAGCTATAGTCAACAATTGGACGATATAAATCACAAATAGTTCGGTGATACCGACCAACAACATCATAGCCACCAAACGCATCTGCGGATATGGCAGATGGAGTGTCAACTTCAACCTTTTCTGCGACATTTCGGGAGCCATCTGAGCAACGCCCAATGCAATTCCAACCACCAACGGCACCATCTTTATTACATCGATAAAAGTATTGTCTTTCAGCAGCATAATAAGCCATATATGATCACAACCTTTCAATGTTGCAACCCTGTTCATACTCACTACGGCATAGAGCGAGAAACATAAAGACACAATAAATGCCACCCAAAATACTCGGTGTGTCTTCAACCATTCTTTATAAAATATTGCTTTCGTCATATTCTCTATCATTAATATTTTCCGGTAAGTCCGATGAAAGCATCTTCCAACGACATATCAGTACGCTTAAAATCGGAATACTCAATACCTTGATTTCGTAATTGAGCCTCTACATAGTCAGCTCCCTTAAAAGAATAAACCTCATGATCCGTTTTAATTCGACTCGGATTAATGAGACCATCGGCTTGAGGCAACGTAGATTGTTCTGAGGCAATATAAGTATATCGTCCAAATTCTCTCATCAACTGCGTTACCGGCATTTGAGTAAGAATTTTTCCATAATCAAGCATTATGCAATCGTCAATCAGACGCTCCATATCCTGGATGATATGAGAAGTCATAAAAACCGTCTTTTCTTCCGCTTTTGCAAATTCTTGCAAATATTCAATGAATAGACGACGATAGCCGGGGTCTAATCCCAACGAAAAATCATCCAGTACAAGCAAATCGGCATTCTGAGCCAAGATAAGCCCCAATGCGACTTGTGAACGCTGCCCACACGACATCGTAGATATTTTCTGTCGAGGCGATACATGCAATTTACGCATCAATTCATAGTAAGCATCTCGATTCCATTTCTTATAAAACTTTGCATAAAAACGCTCTATTTGTTCAATCGTCATAAATGAATACTGAACATGACCTTCTATCAATAAAGCAATCCGCTCACGTGTTGCAGGAGACATTGCAGTAATATCTTCGCCAAAGATGCGACATTCGCCACTTTGTGGACGAAGATACCCCATCAATATATTGATTGTGGTAGTCTTTCCTGTACCATTTTTGCCCAGCAATCCAAGAATACGACCGCGAGGCACTTCAAAACTCAGATTCTGATATATCACCCTCCCGGTACCATATCGCTGAGTGAGATTTTTGACAGAAATTACTGATTCATTTTCTATAGTCATATCATATAAATGTTAATATTTTTTTCAAAATTTCAAACCAACGCTTGCTGTAGCATAATGAGACAAACCAAAAGTTGAATAATGAAGATAGTCGTAGGACAAGTCGAGAAACAATGATGTATTATGACCTATTATTTGATCAAGCGACAGCCCCAGATGCAACTTTGCGGTATCAGCAGTCAACATATCAAAATTATAATTAACCATTTGACCGATAGAAGAGCGAGGATCAAGACCGGTCAATCGACGATTCATCACTTCCGAAAATCCAAATTCTCCACCGACAACCGCTCCAATTAATGTTTTTGAAGATGTCTTACAACTATAATCTATTTTTATTCCGGGATAATAACGTTGCATTTCCAAATCACGAATTGGTCGCATATAATGCTCGTGACTATATAAGTAACCCAATCCGGGCAATATAGCAACTCTACTATCACTTGTCGGACGTAGCTCAATAGGAATTGTAAATACAATATTTACTTTATCATTATAATACTGATCGCGTGTTCCAATTTCCGGATAAATATTGCTTTCGCTCGAACCATATAAATGCTCCGTTCCGATACGGCGTTGCCACGAAGCATCTGCGACAGCGCCGACCAATACGTTTCCAATTTTAGACGTATATCCGAATACCCCATTAAAAGTATGAGAAGCAAGCGAAGTCAAAGTAAGGTGATTGTTGTCTTTTAATATCTGACGCATTTGATTATGATCATAACCGATAGTGGCATTCAATCCCAAACCATTACTTGATATACACTGCATAATTACGTTGTAACCAATGCCTTTATATGCAGGATTATCACTGCCATTAAAGCGTGTATAGGTCATTCCTAACCCTGTCATAGCATATTCAAAAATATCGTTCATAGGATTATAAAACTCCACATCGCAATCTTGATTATAAATAGCCAATCCGGAAGCAACGCCCAAATTATATTTATCATTTAAAGCATAGGTCACACCCAGATTTATAGACAAATCAGATACAACATCTTTTATTCGCGGATCACTGTTGCGGTAATAAATTGCAGCGATATAATCCAACTCGGCACCCCACGTCCACCGCCCGGCTCGTCGGGAATAACCACCGCCGAAAGCATACTGTCGCACAGCTCTATTTCCTCCGACTGAATCACCGATTACATATGGAAATAGTCGCTCATAATCGGCAGGACTACACCACTTCACATCGCGAATTGTGCCTGTCGTAAACGATGCATTACCCCAAACCACAGCATCAGTTTTCATCCTAAGATATGTATCTACACCAATCTCAGCAAGAGCATATCCACTCCCCTCTTGCACGACCTCCGACGTGTTGCTATGCTTATAACGTCCGGCAACAGCCAACCGAGTAAGAGAGTAATCATAACGAAAATACATCGCTGCAGGATTAGCATCGTAAGGAAACGACACCAAATCATTTACTAGCGATTTTCGACTTTCTATTGCATTGATTAATGCAGAATCAAGAGACTCAGCGTCAGAGACAGACACTCCAACAGCCATCAAAATCAACACAATCACGTAGCATCTTTTCATTTGCTTAATTTGCATTTTCAAGTATGAAATCCGAAGCCGAATCATCTGTATCCATCAATACCTTTCGTCCATCGGCAGTTACAGTTGCGACTTTTCGAACATATTTATACCCAAATCGAGCCGGATCTCTATCGATATCGCTTATCGGAGCATAACTCATATCTATTGACTCACTCAACGCGCCTCTGACATAACTCTGTCGAGTTCCAAGATTTACACCATCGATAATCCAATCATTAGAAATAAGATACGCTTTTTCATTTCTCATTTCAGTACCAATCACACTAATATAGTCGTATGGTCCATGTTGCTCGGCAAGAAACTTGTCGACATTCATCCCTTCGGGGAAACGCACTAACGCGTAAGAACGATTACACTGATTCGAGGGAACCCAAATACTTAACGAATAACAATACCACTTCTCCAGATTTGGAGTCGTCGGGACATCATTATCTTGCTTATTATCATCCCACCATTCAAAATCCGCATCAGTATGATTCAAACCGCCGGCGACTTCAGCCCCCCAATCAATAGCTTGATCTACAATTTTTATTGACTCACCCGGCAGAATAGGCACATCTGTACCATTCCCGGGGATTACCCATACCGTTCCCGCTGTAAAATTAACATTACGGTTATTTGCTTCTGTCAAAATCTCAAATGTATTTGTTTTGGCATTTACAAATGCCGACTCACATATAGCCAAACCATCGGCATATTGCACCTCATCCGTATTATTATATATTTTTATGTAGGTATCTCTAATGCCTCCCGTACCTTTTGCGTTCAATGAGCCGGTGAAATAAAACTCGCCAAAAACAAGACTATTAGTCGGATTAAAGAAAAACCAATTCAGTTCGACCGACATATCATTCATCACTGAAACCGACGTAGCCAAAGCTCTAACATGTTTGGTTGTAACATTATCTCCTTCCGAAATTTCCACATCCCCTGTTGCCTCAATATCATATATACCATTTGGTAACATATGGGCATCATATTGAGGGAGTGATTGAGTATAAATATCACCTGTATTTAGTTCCGTATAAACAATCTTTCCACTCTTTAGAACTGCATTATCCGGCAACACCCCACCGATTGACAATCGATAGTATTGTTCACTCCCACTATCATCAATGCATGATGTCAGCATCGCAAAGGCACACATCGGCAGCATATTAAGCAAAAGTTTAATTTTCTTTATCATTTGTTTAATTATCAATTGATTTATAACTTAAAATTTAGTTCCATACCAAAATAAGGAGAAGCATATCTACGCTGTATTTTACCTCCATACTCATAGTCGGGCAAAATACTCAACAACCGATTGACATATAGAGCTATTCCGATACGATCTTGCCATATTTTCTTTGTCGCCTTAAAATTTATGTTTGTGGCAACCGGGATTTTTCTCTCTTGAAATGCCCCATCAGTATAATTTCGTACAAGATGCTGCAAATAAGGATCTGATAATGACTCTTCAGTATAGGGATATACATTTCCATCAATATCCATATAAGCTACAGGAATCCCACTTTTCCAATGCGTACGACTTTTTGTATACCACATATTTTGAATTGCTATCGAGAAATTCAATTTCAGCGAAGGCACATCCGTATCAAACATAAAATTAGTATTAAAACTTTCGTACGTTCGACCATCACTATCATCATACAAACCTACATATTGCATTTCGCGTCCATTAAGTATCACAGTTGGTTTATACCACAAGGGTTGGCTATTATCAAGAGTTGTCCTAAACCAAGCCCCGGAAATCGTAAGACGAGTACGCACCACCGGGAAGCGCATAGAACTGAACGTATACTCTATACCCTCCTTTTTAGTTCTACTTCCATTGGTCATTGTATCAAAAACTTTATGCTCATATCTCGTTTCATAAGGCAAATCTTCCAATCGAGGTGCTCTATTTTCCACATAAGGGTCATAGGCTGTTGCATCATATCTATTGTAAGCAAACTGACGCGCAATACTCGAATGTCGAAATCCATCAGTCATATTTTCACGAAAATAAGTCACAGACAATCTATTTCCTCGATATGACACATCTCCTCGTAATTCCCATTTAAAATTTCGCGCCGCTTTTAATTCATAATTCGTCATATCTTCTACATAAGTACGCACATTCATAGTTCTATAAGCTTCATCATTATGAAAATAATTAAGCTGAACATAATCCAAATAATATCGATCCGGATATAAATATGCTGCGACCGGCATTTTTGTGTGCCAACCAAAGCCACCGGCCAATTCCCATTTCATGGGATAACCGACTATATCAGATGCAGGCAATTGCCAAAGAAGATTTATACGAGGATCCCAATAAGTCTTACCATGCAACGTGTACTTTTTATCCAAGTTTAGTAATTGTGTTTCACGCAACCCCATCATCAACTCAAACCGATGATTACCCGTATTAATAGTCGATACATTCTCAGCATAAAACGACAATTGATGCATGGCAGGAATATCATTAAACGTACGAGGGCGCATAGTATTATCGGGACTTATCGGGCGAGTTGGGTCATATACTCTTCCTTCACCATAATTTTTACTCATATTCCAATCGCCACCAAACTTCAATCGATTGTCGACCAATCCGACATCATAACAAAACAACCCTTGCGCCTTTACAAAGACAGTCATCGGATCTCCTTTCACATCCATGGTTGCGTCATAAAGCATCGGCAAATACCCCACATAGTTATCACCTGCCTCAGTAGATATCGGCAATGGATATATTCGCGAAGTTGCAACCGTTTTTTCTTGGCGCAATCTCTCCCAAGCATAACTAAATCCTTGAGTCAATGTGAAACTCCTAAAGCCCCCATCTTTTAGGCGTCGCAAAACAAACACGTTATTTATCGACAAACTATTATTATCTGACGTATAATAATCACGTGTATTATTAATCGTAAGATCCGGATCATTTTTATCTCGTTCAAACGTTCCGGTGTAGTTTATTGCCGAATTTAATGTGAGCATATATCCATTGTAAAGCCATTGCTTATTGCTACGCAAAGAACCATCCAATCGTTTATAATTCTCTCTGGCATTTCTGGGATCAACTTTAGAATCAAGATAATCAAGGCTAACATTAATAGTCCAATCATCTCCGGGCATAGCAAATCCTTTACCCACATAAAACAATTGACTTTGCATATCAGCCTTAAAACGAGCTTCAAGATTCGAAACTCCTTTTTTTCGTTTTATATTCACCAATCCACTTGTCAATTCACCATATTCCACCGAAGCGATACCTCTCACTACCTCTACACTTTCTATATCATCGGTTGATATGGCTCGCATATCAACCCCTTTTCCCACAACCGAACGCTCTTCATTTTCAGAATTAGTTGACACAAACTGCATTCCGGCATTAGTGTTAATCGGAACACCATCCACAACAAACGAAGTTCCTAATGACGACGTATTATAATCAGTAGCCCCAACATTATCAGCTTGTCTTAATTTTATAATATTTGCACTTCCCATTTCCGGGTCTTTCGATACTCCACCGGGTAGAAGTTCCATTAAATCAGTAAAACTCGATGGTTGCAAATGTTCCATTGCTGCCCCGTCTATTATAGAAGCACTCGTAGCCCCCTGCGATTCACGCGCAGTGACAACAACTTCGGCGATCTGATTGATAGAAGGTTCAAGCCGAACAACCACCGACATATCACCATGAAGCGCAACTTCAATATTTGACTTCTTATATCCAACAGCAGAGATAGTTACACTCCACTTGCCTTGAGGAATTTCCAACCATATTTGCCCCTCTTCATCAGTCAACCCGCCATAATGTAAATTTTCATTTGCCAATGAAACACCGGCAAATTCTATCGGCTTTTCCGATTCGGCTTTTTCTACTACTATAATATGCAATTTACCCGCCCAAACAGCAGGAGTAAATATTAATGCGATACAGAATGTTATAATCTTAATTACTTGCACCTTTGTAACCTTTATTTCCACAATCTTTGATTTTGCAAAATTACATCAGCTTCCCATAATTTCATATACCTAAAATTAGGTATTTTTACCCTTATAGAACCAGTAAATATCACTAAAATCAATTAGTGTCACGCATATAGCATTCTTTATAAAAACAACAAAGCCGCTTCTCACGAAGTGGCTTGATATTGTTGCCTTCAAAGAAGGCTTAACCTAACATAAAACACATTTACTAATCATGCAATTAATGCATTACTTAATTCTAACAATCTATACTAACCCTAAAAATACTAAGCGAATCATTTTTTTCATTTGTCTTTCATTTCTGATGACGATGCAAAGTTACAACGCAATACAAGCAAATCTAAGCAACTACAATCTCAATATAAATAAAATTAGATTTTTAACATTCATACTCATCTGATTCGCAATAAATTACATCTTCAGCATTATCACCGAAATATAAATCAATTTCTAAGATATAGAGCTTATCCTCATTACATCTTTTTCAAAATTTTCGCGATCAATTGCTCTATTTCTTAATTTATTTCGGTATGCATATATAGTATAGACCGAATAATTTAGCAATTGTGCAATCCTCGGACTTTCTTCAATGCCCAATCGCATAAATGCCAAAATGCGTAAATCTGTATTCAATAATTCGTCCGGTTGAAGTTCTATTTGTTCATCCGGGCGTAACAAATCGTTCACTTCCTTGACAAATGTTGGATAGATATGAAGAAATGCATTGTCGAATACATTGTAGAACTCGGCACTTTGCTCTTCGATAAACTTACCACTCTTTGTCATTTTATACAAATCCTCAACCTTGCCGGCACTGATTTTTCGATTGGCAATCTTACAAAATTGGTTTAGTTTATCCATATATATCGAACAAAGACTCAAAAATTGTGTAATATACACTTCCTTTACGTGATTAGCTCCCTCCAAGCGCCCCTGCAGGGTTTTCATGTGTTGCATTTCTTTTCGCAAATACACAAGCATCACAATCAGAAGCACAATCAGAAGCACCATTAATCCAATAAACACAAGCATCGTTCGGTCTCTTCTTTTCAAATCGAGAGCGTGGGCGCCTTCAATAATCGGAAGAGCTTCTGAAGATTGTACCATTCGAGCCATAGCATGACATTTCACCGCATTATCCAATGCTATAGATAAGTATTTATGTGCTCGTTCGGTTTCACCTTGTTCAAACATCTGTCGACCAAGCTCTTGAAGAGACATCACTTCAAGAGTTGCCGATTTCACGTCAGCCATAGCTGACAACGTCAAATAATACAAATACTCATTATCTTTTTTTCGGACTTTCGCTATATCCGACAACATATGGCAAGCACGAGCATATATATTACTACTCTCTGGAATTCTCTCAAGCAACTCTTCAAGAATAGCCTCCGCCTTGGAATATTCTTTATTTGTATAATAATATTCTCCTTGATTTAGTTTATATTTAGGGGTTTCGGGATCAAGAAATACTATTAATTCCGCTTGAGCTTTTCGTTCTTCTTTTTTCCAATAAGCGCTTACATCCGGAGTATTTACATAAAATGATGATATATACGAGTACATCTGACGACCCGAATCATAATATAATTCTTTTAATTCATCAGGCACTCCTCCCATAGTTACTTCATTATATTCCTCCAATGCATAATTAACCAATCCGGTCAGAGGCAACAGCACCGAATGTTGCAGGCAAAAACGCTTCATTTCCATCGAATCACCTGCCACCTTTGCCACCTCATAGCCTTGGTAATAATATATTAACGCAGAGTCCGTATTAAACGAGGTATAACTATCGCCTAAATCCATAGCCAATCGATACCATTCATCTCCTCCGGTCTTTGCCTTAAAAAACATTTTTTTTACCGAATCAATATGACTTTGGCGTTCATCTATATACATCTGACGGCGAGATAATTCCTTATCCAAGCGTTCCAAGGCTTCTTTAACATCTCGCTCCTTTATAGTTATGCCGTAAGTAGCTATAACACCATACGTTAGGAATAGCAATAATAAAATGGGACGTGTCATTAATCTTACTAATTAGTTACCACAAAGGTAAACAAAATTTCCCTCCTCAACAAAAATTAGCTACCTTTGCACGATTATTATCCGAGTCTGCATCAAATTCAGTAATATGACACCCCAAACGGCAACTCAACAACCATCATCTACATTGCTTAAAAGATTAGCACATCTCGCTATTCCAATTTTCATCGAAACCCTGCTCATCATGATGCTCGGAGCCGTTGATACCATCATGCTTAGTCGACATAGCGATGCAAGTGTGGCAGCTGTTGGTGTTGTCAATCAAATCATAATGCTATGCTTCCTCGTGTTTGAGGTTATAAACCTCGGGACCTCTGTTCTCTGCAGCCAATATCTTGGAGCCAAGCGATACGATCGTATGAGAATAGTCGTTGGTATCGCACTATTATTTAACCTCATAATAGGAGTGAGCATTAGCGTATTTTTATATTTGAGGAATGATATAATCCTTTCGGCAATGGGATTAGACGGCGAAATGATGAAAGAGGGCTCCATATATATGCGCATAGTCGGCGCATTTGCATTTTGCCAAGCTATTTCACTTACTATATCCGCAACTCTCCGAGCCGCCGACCATGCAATATACCCAATGATAGTATCTGCGATTGTCAATGTAATCAATATTTTTGGTAACTATGCCCTTATATTTGGTGAATTTGGAATGCCGGCATTAGGAACTGAAGGAGCCGCCATATCAACTGTTGTCAGTAGAGGCATAGCAATGCTACTCCTATTATTTTTCTTATTCAAGACAACCATTCACAAATTTCCAATATCCATATTTCACCATTTTCCGTATAAAGAACTACGCAATCTTCTCCACATAGGGCTACCTTCTGCCGGAGAACAAATTTCATATAGTTCCTCTCAGATGGTCATCACCTACTTCATTAATATGCTTGGAATGGAAGCATTAGCTACACGCACTTATTGTGTCAACATTGTCATGTTTAGTTACTTGTTTTGCATATCGATTTCACAAGGAGGAGCTATTCTAATCGGACATTTAGTCGGCAGCCAACATACCAAAGGCGCCTACCTAATGGGTAAAATAGTAATGAGACTTGCCATTGCCATCACCCTTACCCTATCGCTGATCATCGCCGGTTTTGGTCCATTGATATTCAATTGGTTGACCCACAACCCCGAAATCATCACTTTAGGCACCACTATATTACTAATAGACATACCATTAGAGTTTGGCAGAGCAATCAATATATTTGCAGTCAATGCGCTACGCGCCACCGGAGATGTCAATTTCCCATTTATTGTTGGAGTCGTTGTCATGTGGAGCGTAGCAGTAATCGGAGCCTATATCGTAGGAATCCCATTCGCATTAGGTATTTGTGGCATGTGGGCTATGTTTGCCATTGATGAAAATATACGCGGATACATCTTCACTCGCCGATGGCATAGCCTAAAATGGGCAGGCAAAGCATTCATCAACAAATAAGCGCAACACATACTTTTTTACGAGATATTTTACAAAATTTTCGAGCAAGTGCTTTTATATTGATGTTAAATGTAGTAATTTTGCAGACATATTTCAAATTTACGAACATAATATGCCAAATATATCAGAACGAGGCAAAATAATGCCGGCTTCTCCTATCAGAAAATTAGTTCCGCTTTCAAACGAAGCAAAAGCTCGCGGAGTGAAGGTGTATCATCTTAACATTGGACAACCGGATATACCGACACCCGAAATAGCTCTTGATGCACTGCGTAATATAGACAGAAAGATATTGGAATATAGTCCATCGGATGGTCTGCTTTCTTTACGCCAAAAGCTACAAGTCTACTATAAGCGATTTAATATCGATGTTGATGTTGATGACATTATTGTCACCACCGGAGGTTCGGAAGCTGTATTGTTTGCATTTATGGCTACTCTTGATCCGGGCGATGAGATTATTGTTCCGGAGCCGGCGTATGCCAATTATATGGCATTTGCCATATCTGCCGGAGCAAAAATTGTCACAGTATCATCAAGCATCGAAGAAGGTTTTGCTCTCCCCCCTGTAGAAAAATTTGAGGAACTTATTACAGAAAAGACTAAGGGGATATTGATATGCAACCCCAACAACCCCACAGGCTATTTGTATACCCAGAAAGAAATGAATCAGCTTCGCGACATTGTGAAGAAATATGATTTATTCTTGTACTCAGACGAAGTGTATCGTGAATTTTGCTATACCGGAGCTCCTTATATCTCAGCATTCCATCTAAAAGGTATCGAAGAGCAAGTAGTACTTATCGATTCTGTATCAAAGCGATATAGCGAATGTGGAATACGTATCGGCGCAATCATCACTAAGCACAAAGAGCTTAAGAAAAACGTAATGAAGTTTTGCCAAGCTCGCCTAAGCCCCCCTTTGTTAGGACAAATAGTTGCAGAAGCGTCTATCGATGCTCCGTCGGACTATATGCTTATGACCTATAACGAATATGTAGAGCGTCGCAAATATTTGATAGACGGGTTAAATAAAATCCCCGGATGCTACTCCCCTATTCCAATGGGCGCATTCTATACGGTAGTAAAACTTCCGGTGGATGACGCCGACAAATTCTGCGAATGGTGTCTCAAAGAATTTGAATATGAAGGACAAACCATATTTATGGCTCCCGCATCAGGCTTCTACACTACTGCAGGCGTTGGTAAAAATGAGGTACGTATGGCCTATGTATTAAAGAAAGACGATTTGTCTAAAGCTTTGAAAGTATTGGCAAAGGCACTCGAAGCCTATCCCGGGCGTGCTCTATGAAATTAGAGTTGTTTATATCCCGTCGACTAAATCTGAACAGAGAAAACGGGAAAGGCACATCTCCAAGCGTATATATCGCCATAATCGGCATTGCATTGGCTTTAACGATAATGATGCTATCGATATGCATCGTGTTGGGTTTTAAGCACGAAATACGCAATAAAGTAATGGGATTTGACGCTCATATTACAGTCAATCCCACAGATGGATATGGTGATGGAGACGATGGAACTCTAATCAATCTGACAGACACGCTACATGACATAATTACCTCCACTTTACCGATCGAACAGCTCACTATCACGTTCGACCAACCCGGAATGCTAAAAACCGATGAAAATTTCAAAGGGATAGTATTACGCGGTGTGGCCGATAGTTTCGATTGGTCATTTTTGCGAAACAACCTTACCATTGGCGAAATTCCGAATTACAAGGATGAATCCACAAAAAATCAGATTGTAATTTCTCAATCAACAGCCTCTGCTTTAGGGTTAAAGCTTCACGATAAAATTAACGTCTATTTTTTTCACGACAATAACATTCGAGCGAGAAAACTTGAGATTGCAGGCATTTACGACACTCATTTTTCTGATTACGATAATATTTATGCTTATAGCTCAATTGCGTTGATTCAAGGTTTGCATAATGTAGAGTCTACTTTGGGAACTCGAATTGAACTTCGCATAGCCGATACAGACGACATCGACTCCGCCACATACAAACTACAAGAAGCCCTCGCAAAAGCTTGCTATAATGGATGCCTCGCAAAACTATATACTGTCGACAACGTGCATCGCACAGGAATGATATATTTTAATTGGCTTGCATTATTAGACACTAATGTCGTCGTAATTCTAATACTTATGGCTCTGGTTTCCGGATTCACATTGGTGTCGTGCTTGTTTATACTTATCCTTGAACGAGTAAATACCATTGGCATCATGAAAGCTATGGGAGCCACCGATAAGCAGATAAGCCGTATATTCGTATATCTGGCAGAGCGGTTGGTTGTCGTAGGTTTGATTATCGGAAATATAATAGGGCTTGGCTTTGTACTCATACAAAGCGAGTTGCATCTTGTATCTCTTGATCCGGAAGCCTATTATATTGATTATGTCCCTATAGAAATTAATTGGTTATATATCATATTGCTTAACTTTGGCATAATTATTGCATCTTACACAATGTTGCTACTTCCGGCAAGACTCGTTTCCAAGATTTCCCCGGCAACAGCAATACGATATGAATAAAACAAAAAAAATATTGGCCACTACCTATTGAGTGAAAAAAATTGTTATTAATTCAGCAAACAATTAAAAAACTCAATGGTTTAAGCAATAAAAATATCTATATTTGTAACTATATTCGAATAAATTAGATGATAAATAACAACAAAATAGTTCAACTAATAACAGAGGGTATTCAAGAACGTAAAGGCAAAAAAATCACCCACGTAGATTTAACCGCCATTGAATCTGCCGCAGCACAACATTTTGTCATATGTGAAGGTTCTTCATCGATGCAAGTGTCTTCAATTGCCGATAGTGTCAGAGAGTATTTGCAAGAGCACGCATCAATCAAGCCATATAACTATGATGGATATCAAAATGCGCAATGGGTTGTAATCGATTATGGTGATACATTTGTACATATTTTTTTGCCTGAGGTACGTCAATACTACAATCTTGAAGAGTTGTGGAGCGATGCTACGATAACAGAGATACCCGATTTAGATTAAACCCTACACACAACCGAATTTATGGAACCACAAAAAAAGAAAACGATCAAATTTAGCATGTATTGGATGTATGCAATCGTGTTAGTATTTCTTGGCGGATTAGTATATTTAGACAACAATAATGTAGAGCAAGAAGTCGATTATTCTAAATTTGAAGAATACGTTGAGAAAGGCGGCATCAAAAGTATTACGGTCTACTCAAATAAAGACGAAGCTACGGCAATCGTTTCAGACTCTCTTGCCGACAAAATATTTCCCAATAGCAATGGTGCCCCTGCTATAATACGCACCAAAACACCACCGGCAGAAACACTCCAAGATAAAATCGATCATTGGAAAGAAATCGGTGTTTTCAAAGGCGATGTAAAATATGAAAAAGCGAGTGATTTTGGGTCGCTACTTTGGACTTTTGGACCAATCCTTTTGCTCATCGGATTCTGGATTTTCTTTATGAAGCGCATGTCCGGTCGAGACGGCGGAGCAGGTGGCGTATTTAATGTTGGTAAATCAAAAGCCCAAATATTCGATAAAGATGGCTCAATGCAAGTATCTTTCAAAGATGTGGCAGGATTGTCGGAAGCAAAAACAGAAGTGGCTGAGATTGTAGAGTTTCTCAAAAATCCGGAACGATATACCGAATTAGGCGGACGCATTCCTAAAGGCGCCCTTTTGGTAGGCCCTCCGGGAACCGGCAAGACACTACTTGCCAAAGCCGTTGCCGGAGAAGCTAATGTACCTTTCTTCTCACTCTCCGGATCAGACTTCGTAGAAATGTTCGTCGGAGTGGGAGCATCGCGTGTACGCGACCTGTTCCGTCAGGCTAAAGAAAAATCACCATGTATCGTATTTATCGATGAGATTGATGCCGTGGGACGTGCACGTGGCAAGAACCCCAATATGGGAGCAAACGACGAGCGCGAAAATACCCTAAACCAACTACTCACCGAAATGGATGGCTTTGGAGCCAATAGCGGAGTCATAATCCTCGCTGCGACCAACCGTGCCGACATCTTAGATAAAGCGTTATTAAGAGCCGGACGTTTCGACCGACAAATATATGTAGAACTCCCCGACTTAAATGACCGAGTGGCAATCTTCAACGTGCATCTACGCAAAATAAAGACCGATGACTCTGTCGATGTGGATCTTTTAGCGCGACAAACGCCGGGATTCTCAGGTGCAGACATTGCAAACGTATGTAATGAGGCAGCTCTTATAGCCGCACGTCAAGAGAAAGAATGTGTCCAGCGTCAAGATTTCATGAATGCAGTCGACCGAATAATAGGAGGATTGGAGAAGCGTTCAAAAATTACTACCGATGAAGAAAAACGCTCTATCGCAATTCATGAAGCCGGTCATGCGTCCCTATCATGGCATTTACGCTACGGAAATCCGCTTATCAAGGTGACAATTGTACCGCGTGGCAAAGCGCTTGGTGCGGCATGGTATCTACCAGAAGAGCGTCAAATCACTCCTACGCAAGCATTGCTTGACGAAATATGCTCGCTATTGGGAGGTCGTGCAGCTGAAGAATTATTTATCGGACATATATCTACCGGAGCAGCCAACGACTTAGAACGTGCCACGAAGTTGGCATACGCAATGGTCGTATATTACGGCATGAGTGAAAAGTTGCCAAACTTAAGCTACTACGATTCAACCGGTCAAGAATACGGCTTCTCCAAGCCATACAGTGAGGAACGCGCAAAACAAATCGATGAAGAGGTTTCTCGCATAGTAAACGAGCAGTATGAACGAGCCAAGCAAATGCTTTCGGAATTGGCAGAAGGGCACAACAAATTAGCAGATGTATTGCTCTCTCGTGAGGTAATATATACCGAAGATGTCGAACATATCTTCGGCAAACGCAAATGGGCATCGCGTACTGAAGAAATTCTCGCAACTAAGGATGATTGTAGCGAAAGTCAAGATAAAAAATCGGGCAATGACAATTGCGAAAATAACGATAATGATGTTCCCGTACCATCAAGTGAGAACGATGATACACCGATGAATATGCCGCCAATACCCCAAAAGTAGTTTTTTGTTGCAAATAATACCAATAAGCCATGTCAAACAACGATTGACGTGGCTTTCTATTTTGCCAAACACTACTTTATCTGTATCTTTGCAGTCAAATACAACATAGTTACTTCTGCTATTATAATTAATGAAAGTATTAGCACTACTTATTGTTTTAGGTTTCTCATGTCACCTCTCTATGGCTCAAACTGTAGACTCACTACAGGTTGCCACCTCCCCTCAAAATACAGCAATAAAAGAGACTGACGTACAATATGCCGACTCAATAGGATTATTACGAAGTATGCCTCAATGGGCACGCAAATACTTATCATCGTTGATGAGAGGAAATGTTGACAGGACGCATGAAAAAGCACTCGACTTAAGTTTTGCAATAACACCATCCTACACTCGCGAAGCAGGATTTGGCATCGGAGGAGCTGCCACCGGCCTATATCGCATGGACAGAAACGACTCTATTCAGCAACCAAGCGACGTGTTCGTATCTCTTAATGCCTCGTTGAATGGCTTTTTTGTCTTAACCTTCAAAGGGAACAATCTTTTCCCCGACCAAAGGTCGCGACTTAGCTACAAGGTAGAGTTGTATCGTAAAGCTCTTGATTTTTGGGGTATTACCTCAGAAGAAACAGCTGTAAATCCAAAATCTAAATATGACCGACGACAAATAGATCTTCAAGCAGAATATATCTATAGATTGACACGTAATTTTTTCATCGGCGCACAATTTAGAGCCAATTACACCGATGCGCGCAACATACACAATCCTGAATATCTGTTGGGAGAACGACCACAATATTATGTCACCGGTATTGGTGCTTCTTTTGAATTTGACACTCGCGATAATTTATTAACCCCTACTCGCGGTGTGCATATTGCATTTAAGCCCATGTTATATGCCAAGCCGTTCGGCAATGCTCCGGCAACATTCTACGGCCATTCACTCATAGTCAACGGATATATCGGAATGTGGAAAGGATCGGTATTAGCACTTGATTGGTACACCAAACTCAATAGTTCCAATACGCCATGGACAATGAAAGAAATGCTTGCTTCCGATGGTATTCGTATGCGCGGATATTATATGGGATCATATATGGATAATGACCAAATAGCGGCTCAAGTCGAACTGCGTCAACACGTATGGCGTCGTTTGGGTTTCACTGTTTGGGGCGGTGGAGCAACTGTTTTTCACTCAGTAAAAGAACTCCATGAGAAAAATATCCGACCTGAATGGCTTTTTAATTGTGGAGTTGGTATCCGTTTTGAGTTTAAGCACAATGTCAATGCTCGTATTGACTATGGATTTGGCAAAAATACTTCAGGATTGGTTTTCGCTATCGGGGAGGCGTTCTAAATACCAAACAATTTATTAGCCGACAGACTTGTTGTCGTCGCTACGTCTTCAATAGATACATTCAAACAATTTGCGATATATGCCGCTGTATGAATCAAATACGCACTCTCATTGCGTTTTCCTCTGAATGGCACAGGCGCTAAATAGGGCGAGTCGGTTTCAAGAAGAATCCGATCCAATCCGATTGTAGGTAAAACATCTCTCAATTTTGAGTTTTTAAACGTAACAATACCATTTATTCCGAAATAAAAATCGCCTCGCCGACGTATTTGTTCTACATCCTCGACCGACCCACCAAAGCTATGAAAAACACCTCGTGGCATCGTCTGTGCATTATCCAAGACACTCAACACTTCAGCTAATCCATCTCGACAATGAATAATTATTGGCAAATTACGTTCTGTTGCCCATCGAATTTGTTCGGCAAATACCATCATTTGCTCATCTCGATACGTTTTATCCCAATATAAATCTATTCCTATTTCGCCTATCGCTACATAGGGGTATTGCTGTTGCTCATTCTTTATTATTGCCAAATCATCGCGCCAATTACTCCCTACTTCCGTAGGATGCAGCCCCATCGCCATTGCTATATTAGTTGGGAATAGCGACTGTAAATGCTTCATTGGCTCTATAGTTGATATATCCACGTTGGGAAATAGTAATTTATCGACTCCGGCATCAATAGCACGCTCCACAGCACATTCAGGTGATGGTCGGAATTCATCTAAATAAAGATGAGTATGTGTATCGACAAACATATCTATTTATTTCTGCAACTTGAATCATTAACCAAGGCTACAAAAAACTCTTCAGCCTCGGCAGAGAGATTAAGTGTTTCAAGTGATGCAATAGCCTTTTGTCCGTAATACTCAACGGCTTCACGACATTCAGCACCAACCTCATACTCTTCGTATAGATTTATTACCTTTTCAATCTTTTCTTGATCAGGTGCATCTGATTTCAGATATGATAAAAGCCAATCGGCATGTGGTTTATCTAATTTATTCAGCAAGGTCATAAGCAAATATGTTTTCTTTGCATTGAGAATATCTCCGCCAATCTTTTTTCCGAATATTTCGGGATTGCCAAATGTATCCAACCAATCATCTTGTAACTGAAATGCGAGTCCAAGATTAATTCCAAAATCATATATAGCTTTTCGTTCTGCCTCCGAAGCATCAGCCATAATCGCACCAAGTTCACACGCACACCCAAGTAGCACCGATGTCTTTAAGCGAATCATTTCCATATACTCCTCAATGGCTACATCAGAACGGCACTCAAAATCCATATCATATTGTTGCCCTTCATACACCTCCATGGCCGTACGATGAAATACATCCAGAAGCTCGCAACATTTATTACCGGCGTTTCGCGCCATCAACTGGGCGGCCATTGTCAGCATAGCATCACCCGAAAGAATAGCAGTTGCCTCGTTCCATTTCTTGTGAACAGTCGGACGACCTCTACGCACATCAGCATTGTCCATCACATCATCATGCAACAATGTGAAATTGTGAAACATCTCTATACCCAATGCTTGATATATTGCATCTTTATAATCACCTCCCATTGCACCACAAACAGCAAGGAGTAATACCGGACGTATCCGTTTACCTCCCCCATCAAGCGTATATGCTATTGGAGCATACAACCCATGTGGTTGCAAAGGATATTCTATTTCAGAGACGGCTGTATTAATGTACTCTGCTAAAATATTTCGAGCTACCATTTTCTTATTGTTAATTGTTTTGAGAATACAAAAATACAACTAATCTGTAAGAAAACGTTCATGCTTCCGAAATATTTCGTATCTTAGCGCCTATGAAAACTGTTTTTCTCAATTTAATTTTTATAATGCTCTGTGTAAGCATTGCTTGTTGTAAGAACGTCTCAAACAACGATGTTGATTGGCATTCTTTTGCTTCTGACTCATCCTCTGTCATATTTGCAAACGCTCTAACCGACAGAATGTCACCGACAGATGCCGCTGCAATCTATGTTGATTGGCTGTCAGAAATATCGACCTCAGAGCAAGGAGCTAAAGCGAAAGAAATAATTCGAGCTATCGTATCTAATTATGGAAATGATAGCCTCTCATTCACAGCAGAAGTAGACCGAATTTCTTCAACTTTACCACCTGCCACTATTGCTCGCATAGCCACATTAACAACTACCCCAACCGAAATTGCGAGATGGATGAGAGAAGAAATGCCATCAGAAATTATAGATAAGATTGATAGCATATACGCAATTTCCGATAGTACATCAGCAATAAAATTCCGCCAAACATTAAATAGATAGCACGTAAAGGGTTCACGAGAACATACGAGTGATGTCGTCAAGGGCAATTATACTCATAACCAAGCGACCATCCGGTGTATAATTAGGCGTAGACAACTTAAACAAATCACTTATTATATGCTCCATATCAGCCGATGATAGTACCTGACCCGGTTTTATCGCTGCTGTACGCGCCATAGACAAAGCCATTTTTTCGTATAATGACTCTCGAATATCTTCGCCAGTTTCTGCGACCTCATCAATCATCTTTACGACAACTTCAGCCGCATTGGCATCACCTAAAACCGAAGGTGCTCCATTTACTGCCCATGAATTGTTTCCCAAAAACGATAAATCAAAACCTGAAGCATTAAGAGAGTCAACAACACTTTCAAGAATTACATTTTGAGTCGGAGTTAGATTAATAGCTTCAGGAAAGATAATACGTTGAGACGCTAAAGCTCCAAGTCGCGCAAGGTCGAGATAACGATCGTACAAAATACGAATATGGGCACGATGCTGATCGATGACCATCAGTCCCGATTTTGAGGGGGATAATATGTAGCGATTTTTTAACTGCAACGTCGATACTACTACGTCGGTCGTATCAACTTCCATATTCAGTTGCGACTGAATCTCTGTTTCAGCTGTTTCGACAGAACCATCTTCGGTAGATTGAGTATTTAGGGCGCTACTGCGGATTTCGCTATAACTTTCGGCTTTATTTCGCTCAAAATTGTCGTATAGTTTTTCCCAATCATTTGTAGCCGCTTCAATTTGTTGACGCCATGAGCCATCAGAAGCAGAAGATGATTTGAACGGATTATATCCACGATCTATTTCTACATCATGGTAAGCTCCGGCATTAGGGTTGAACGCAGGAATATCAGGAACATCCACGGCATCAAAATCGATTGATGGCGCGGCATTAAACTTACCTAACGACTCTTTAATAGCAGCTACAAGGATTTGCCATATAGGTTGCTCATTCTCAAACTTAATCTCATTTTTGGTTGGATGTATATTTACATCTATAGTCTCGGGATCAACACTGAAATTTAAGAAATAGCAAGGCTGTTCATCTGCAGGAATCAATTGCTCGTAACATTGCATCACAGCTTTATGAAAATAAGGATGACGCATATTTCGACCATTCACAAAGAAATATTGCAAAGCATTGCGCTTCCGTGCGTTTTCGGGACGACCAACAAAACCACTTAATCTCACTATCGAAGTATCTGTTTCGACAGGAACCATCTGCTTATCCAATGCTTTGCCAAACAAGTCAATAATTCGCTGTTTTAGCGGACCCTTCAGTAATTGATGAAGAGTAACATCGTTATGAACCAATAAAAACTCCACATCAGTATTTACCAATGCCAAACGTTCAAACTCACGAAGCACGTTTGAAAGCTCTACATTATCACTTTTCAAAAATTTTCGACGTGCCGGTACATTAAAGAACAAATTCTTCACCATCATATTGCATCCGGGAGCGCAAGCATCAGGCTCTTGACTTTCCACACGTGATGCATTGATTATTAGTTTCGTTCCGATCGAATCATTTGGTCGCATTGTGCGTAATTCAACTTGAGCTATCGCGGCAATTGAAGCTAATGCCTCACCACGAAAGCCCATAGTATGGAGCGAAAAAAGGTCGGATGCTTGTGTGATTTTAGAAGTAGAGTGACGTTCAAACGCCAGTCGGGCATCTGTTGCCGACATACCGCATCCATTATCTACGACTTGTATAAGAGTTCTTCCGGCATCCTTTAGTATGATTTTAATTGACGTTGCACCTGCATCAACGGCATTCTCCACAAGTTCTTTTATCACGGAGGCAGGACGCTGAATAACTTCTCCGGCTGCAATTTGATTGGCCACAGAATCAGGCAATAATTTTATTACATCGCTCATAGTTTCATATTTATTTAACGAGTCAAGCGACGTCGCTCACTCGGATCCGGTTCTTTAAGTAAGTCGTCCATTTCCTTTGGCACGACAAAAATATCCTCCTTATCTTTAGGGCGAATCGGCTCATACCACTTAAATTTAGGCTGATAAAACAATGATTTTTTTGCCAGATAAAGAGGAGTCAGAGTATTGTCGGGTTCCGGCCACAGCACCATTCGTTCAATAGCTCGGCCTGCAAAATTAGCGCGTAAGAAACTCCCGACTGCATTACCAATTTTATTTATTGTTGAATCACTTTCTTCAGGCAAATACGTAGCAACCACATTGCCATTTACATCAAGACGAGTAATTTCATTGTCGGCAAAATATGCTTTCATTTCCGTACCACTCAATTGATTATAAAACTCCTCATCCACGTGCTCCGCCATAAAGCCAAAGTCGGGAAGCAAAGCCCAATCGACCATAGAGTCATTGAAATGAATGTTTATCTTATTGCCGAAAATCTGTCGTGCGCCACTCCAAATTATCGGATGGCGATACATATATAGAATCGAATCATTCTCATGGAAACTCAATGAGTCGCAAACACCTTGAACATCTACACGCCAAAAGCGCACTTTATGATACACGTTCATAACATGAGTAGAATCCGTCTTTAACATAAATGACTGTATAGTGTCGCCATGCATATACAACGTATCTTCACGAGAATATTCTTTTGCTAAAGCTCTTCCTGTAACAAACGCGCTATCCGTCAACTCATTGTAAAAGCCATAATCGCCATGCAATGAAGATTGGCGAACTGAGTCGGTCAATATCATATTTCCAAAAGCTTCTCCATAGCCTTTCTGACGATCATAAAACAAAGTATCACCGGTCAATGTATTACCATTGCTTGTCACTACTAAAGAGCGATCGTACAAATCAGCCAAAGCTTGATCAGTGTTGTATGTACCCGAAGACGTATATATAACTCCATCCTTACTGATTATTTCAGTTGGGCACACTATCTCGGCTATATGGGTGGCTGTGCTATATGTCAGAGTATCGGTATACATCTTCAACGAATCGGTGTCAGATATACTCGACAATGCCACATCAATATAAAAGTTGGCTTCTTTGGTCGATGGGCTGTATTCACCTTGTAACGATTCTAATCGATTTTGTTTGTCAGTCAAAACTCCACCAACTTCATAATAGCCAAGGTCAATTGCTAAATCATAATTGAATACGTCGGTTTCAAGCTTAACATCGCGATTAATCAATTTGACTTTTTTCCCTTGATCGGCATACAACGTCGCCAAATCAGTTTGCCCATCATAATCAAGTTCGTCAGCATACACAAACAAAGTGTCGCCCTGTTCCATTCTCACATTTCCAAAAGCATTGATTGATCCGGTTCCATCGTAGAAATATGCACTATCACACCACATATACATATCTCCTTTTCTGAAGCGAACGTTACCTTCAAGTTTTTGGTACTCGATACTAACCTTATCATCCATTACAAGCCGATCAGAATGTTCAAGAAATACCTTTCCTTGCTGGTAGCGATTGGCCGAAGGGATCGATGGGCGTACGTGTTTTCGATCCTGTTGAGCGGATATTGTTTCCGCAACAAAAGATGGTGCTATAAGTATGGCAAGGCACAGTATCACTGCCGTGCCACCATGCCTTGTAAATTTCTTATGCGTACTACGCTTTTTGCTCATCCAATTTTATTTTTTAATCCAACCTTCATGCTCAAATTCACATCCACGCCATCCATCTTCGATACGCACATAGGTATCTTTGATTTTTTTGTTTATCCAATTTTTGATAATTTCGGATTTAGTCGCCTGCTCGTACATGTTTTTTATGAGCTGATAGTCGTCAGACAGATTTGCTTTATGAGCATCAATTCGAGCTGTCAGTTTCACAATCGCCACTATATCACGATCGCGTTTCGGATCTTTCATAATAAACGGCTCGGAAATCTCCCCTACTTTCAGTTTATCAACGACCTTACCAACTTCCTGAGGGAGGTGTGCCATTTCAAATCGTACAGTACCATTATTTTCATTGACCATTACACCACGACTATTACGAGTATCTTTATCTTGCGATACATACGTTACTGCTTCATCAAACGTCAGTTTTTCGGCAAGTATGTCATTTCTCACAGTATCCAAACGACCTATTGCTATTTCAAGATCTTTATCTGACACCTTCGGACGAAGCAAAATATGACGGCAATTTATACGATCACCACGTTTTTCAATAAGTTGAATGATATGGAATCCGTACTCAGTTTCGACAATCTTTGACACCTTTTTAGGGTCATTCAAATTAAACGCTACTGCCGCAAACTCGGGAACAAACTGACCGCGACCACGGAATCCTAACTCGCCACCACGTACCGACGAACCATCTTCTGAATACAAAATCGCCAACGTAGAGAAATCAGACTCTCCACTTGTAACTTGCTCTGAAAATCCGCGCAGACGCTCTTTTACCTCATCAATTTCTTGACGAGGAATTACGGGATTCAGTGTTATAATCTGAGCCTCGACTTGCATCGGAACATAAGGAATACTATCTGACGGCAGCTTGTCAAAATATTTTCGCACGTCGGAAGGAGTCGTTTTAAGATCTTTGGTCAAAGAACGTTGCACCTCCTGTATACGATACTGATTGCGAGTAACCTCCATGAGGTCTTCGCGCAATTCGGGATATGATTTATGGAAATAGGCTTCTACTTTCTCTCGTGAGCCAATATTGGTCACAAAATAGTTCAATCGAGCTTCTACCTGCTGCACCACCATAGCATCTTGAACCTCCACGGTATCAATATCTGCTTGGTGCAAAAATAGCTTATCAATAGCCAATCGTTCGGGCACAATACAATATGGATCGCCGTTGATTGGTTCACGTTCATATAGCATCTGCTGATAAGCCTCTTCGATCTCAGACTTATAGATCGGTTGGTCTCCAACAACCCATGCCACTTCTTCTACAATATTATTTTGTGCAAGAGCCACTAACGCTACTCCCGTACATGCACATATCGATAAAAATTTCAGTTTCACTATTATAATGTTTAATTAATATTCAATATACTATGATTCTAAATCTACAAATATTTCGATTTCTCCATCATTCACGCCTTCTTGAAACAACGATCGACGAAGTTTTAAGTCATAATCGATTCGCGAACGATTGATAAATAATTCTTTTATTTGCTCTTTCGCAAATTCATAGGGCATCACAGTCCCGGAAGGCTGGAAATCGGTAATATTCAAAAGATAAGTAGACCCATCAATTGATACTTCAAAATTACGATTATTTTTTATAAAGGCATCAATATTTGTGCCAAAATTATACGGAATACGAGATTCTATCTGTAACCAGTCAACCCACCTATCACGAAAATAATCATAATGGATAGCACCGGTAAGACCATACTTCTCCAAAGCCTCGACATCTTCGCTCTTGGGTGATCGATACCATTTTTTCACATCGTCAATACGAGGAGCATTATCAGCTATTCTTATGTATATACCTTTTACTATCGGACGTTCCAATCGGAATTCATCTTTATTAGCATCATAATAAGCCATAATGGAATCTTCCATTAGCGACTCTTCAATATGAGTTTCAAACATACGCTTGCGATACTCGCGCATAATAAGTTCGTTGCGATAGTCGCTAACCATTTGATCGATAGCTTCCGAGGTCGTAATATTTTTAACTGCAAGCTCGCTCACTAATTTAGCATCAATCCAACTCCTAATATATGCTCGGGTAAATTTCACGCTATCAGCTTCCGACAACCCGTAGGGCATCTGCTTGCTCATGTCGGCTTTTGTAAGCACTGATGAGCCCACTTTAACCAACACATCCCCTTTCTTCACAATATCACCACTTCCACATGAGCAGAAGAGCAGTAATACGCTAAGAAAAGAGATGTATCGAGTCATGAAAATTTCGGCTTTGGAGTTTAGACTCCAAAATTACGAAAAATTCCTCACTTTACTTTCTTTAGAACCTTTTTATTTACTTCCCATGAATATTTTGAGCGCAAATTATCGACCCACACTGATTCGAGGTAGGCTTGATAATCAGAAGTGACCTGACCGCGAACATCACTTGCTTCTTCAGGAGCAGCAATTGTATGTCCTAAATATGTGATATACCCATTCCATTTTCCAGACAGTTCGGGTTCAGCTCCACCAAAAGCGACATAATCGACAATAGCATTCTCTCCTTTTGCGACCACAAGACGCTCAATTTTCACATCTTTACCAAATTCTGCTCGGAGAACCTTTGACACCGAATCGGACGTGGGTTTATTTTCTTCCAAGAATTTTGCAACTGCACTTCTTATCGAATCACCGGTGGTGTGAATTACGAAACCTTTATATTTAGGAGCCGACCATGTATATTTCGATTGATTTTCACGGAAATATTTTTCAAGCCCTTCCTTATCCTTCGATGCTCGATCCCAAACATTGCGATTGCTTATTTCGAAAAGCAGCATACCATCGCGATATTCGTTTGTAAGATTACGGAACTCCGGATACTTTTCTGCCAAACAATCTTTTTCACATTCTAAAGTTGTTTTGTCGAGCAAATTGTTTACACAACGCTCCAACGTTTCTATACTCCGAGATAAATTCTGAGGCAATCGTGTGCGAGCCAATTCTCTAATAACGTCAGATAATGCCACTTCATTACCGTCAACTTTAATTATCGGTAACACACTGCCACGATATGTATCTATCAATGTAGAATCTAATCCGTTGTTAGCCTCAATAGCATCTTTAATCATTTTATAAGTAGATTCAACAACAACACTGCCATGCTCTACTTTCAACTCTGCAAGACGTATATCTTCTGCCATTGAGCCACGTTCGTCGCGCGACATTGCATTGATTATTTCCGCACGAGCTTCTTCCAATGGTTTTATACCTTTACTCTCAATACGTCGAACGATATGATACCCGAAACGAGTCTTAAATGGCTCAGAAATCGCGCCATCCGCGATTGAAAATGCCACTTCCTCAAATTCGGGAACCATCTCTCCGGTACCAAACCACGGCAATTTTCCACCATTACGAGCAGAACCATCCTGCGATTCAACTTTTGCGACTTCACTAAAATCAGCCCCGCCTTTCAATACATTATAGATTGAATCGATTTGAGCCTTTGCTTTTGCGTCAACTTCGTCAGACGAACCTTGTGGTACCAACTTTAGAATATGTTGTGTAAGAACAGTTCCGCGAGCCGGACGACGAGCATGAAGCTTTATAATGTGATAGCCAAACGGAGTTTCCATCACAGGCGACAGCTCTCCAATTTCCAAATTATATGCTACCTTTTCAAATGAATATGGATATCTATTGGCACACATCCAACCCATGTGACCATGATTGCGTTTAGCCGCTTGGTCGATAGAATATGCATCAGCAATAGCACCGAAATCAGCTCCATTAATTATCTCCGTACGCAAGCTATCCAACAACGCCTTTTGACTTGCAACAGATGCCGGATTATTACCACGACGAACCATAATATGACTAACGTCTATATCTTCTTTCATCCATGAATAAGCCTCATTGACAAGACTATCCTCAACCGAGGCTTTTCGCAGATATGGGCGAGCCAGTTCATCTCGATAGCCATTATATTCATTGATAAATGCTTGTGTAGTATCAATTCCGGCGGCTTCAGCATCGGCGACTTTCAATTTATATGTCACAAACATATCCACATACTCATCAAGAGTCTGAGGTTGCAGCTGCTGACTATTGTTTTTATTATACAAATATTCAAATTCACTCAACGACACTTTCTTTCCATTAACAGTCATAAGCGTCGGATCATCATTTTTTGCTGAGGCAGTCAACAGCGTTGCTGTCAAGATTGCCACCGACATAATTTTTTTATTCATTGGTCAAAATATCGATATTATCAAATCTATGTGAATCGTTTTAGATAAACATATTTTTATAACGAATGTAAACCTAATTTATTATATCTACGTTCGATTGTTTTACAGCAAAAGGGCCTCGGCAGATTACCGAAGCCCTTTTTTTTGTATTTGATCGTCTTATTACTGATGAGATTGGCTATAGTTAGGTGCCTCACTCGTAATAGCCACATCATGTGGATGGCTTTCTGCCACACCGGCATTGGTGATACGAGTGAATTGTGCGTGATGCAATTTCTCGATATTTTCTGCGCCACAATAACCCATTCCGGCACGAAGCCCACCAAGCATCTGGTAAACCACTTCAAAGAGAGAGCCTTTGAATGGCACACGAGCTGCAATGCCTTCCGGCACCAATTTACGTGTGTCGGTTTCTCCAGCCTGGAAATAGCGGTCTTTCGACCCTTTTTCCATAGCTTCAAGAGATCCCATGCCACGATATGCTTTATATTTACGACCATTATAAATAATGGTTTCTCCCGGCGACTCTTCAACGCCGGCAAGCATACCGCCCAACATTACCGAATACCCTCCGGCGGCAAGAGCTTTCACGATATCGCCCGAATATCTAATACCACCATCGGCAATCAAGGGAACACCGGTACCTTCAAGCGCTTTAGCTACATCATAAACGGCACTAAGCTGAGGCACACCGACACCGGCAATAACGCGGGTGGTACAAATAGAACCCGGACCGATACCGACCTTAACGCCATCAGCACCATTTTCCACGAGATATTTAGCAGCTTCTCCAGTAGCGATATTACCTACAACGACATCTATATTGGGATATTTTTCTTTTACCGCACGAAGCACACCTACCACACCTTTAGAATGACCATGAGCGGTGTCGATTACGATTGCATCGACTCCGGCCGCAACCAGAGCATCAACACGATCCATGCTATCGGCAGTAACACCCACACCGGCAGCAACACGAAGACGTCCTAAAGCATCTTTACATGCATTAGGTTTGTCCTTAGCCTTTGTAATATCCTTATATGTAACGAGTCCTACCAAGTGATTTTCATTGTCAACCACCGGAAGTTTTTCAATCTTATGTTGTTGCAAAATCTGAGCAGCCTCTTCGAGATTGGTCGACTGCGTGGTTGTAACAAGACCTTCAGAAGTCATCACCTCATCAACCAAACGGCTTGAATCTCGTTCAAATCGCAAGTCACGATTGGTAACAATACCAACAAGTTTCTTTTCTTCATCCACCACCGGGATACCACCAATATGATACTCTTCCATCATATTCAATGCATCCTTAACGGTGCTACCGCGCTTTATGGTCACAGGATCGTAAATCATACCATTTTCAGCACGCTTCACAGCATGAACTTGACGAGCCTGCTCCGCTATCGACATGTTTTTATGTATCACACCAATACCACCTTCGCGAGCAATAGCAATAGCAAGTTGAGCCTCTGTGACGGTATCCATTGCGGCCGACACCAAAGGAACATTCAATGTTATGTTGCGTGAGAACTTGGTTGAAAGATCAACCATTTTGGGAAGAACTTCCGAATAAGCCGGAATAAGAAGGACGTCATCAAATGTGAGACCATCCATTTTTACTCTATCTGCAATAAACGACATAAAACGTAGCTTTAGATTTTATTGCATGCAAAGATACAAACTTTTTTCGACATGATGCAACATCTTGCGGCCAAAAATCCATTTTTCTTCAATAGGTTTTCAATATTTTCAAAATTAAAATTGACCTACCCTCAAGCACAAAAACCGATTTTTAGAAAAATAATTGGCTCTTCGTTTATGTATCAAATATGAGACAGTCTCAACTAATTTTGCTGTAAAGAATCTGGTGTTAGCTCAAATCATCAAAAACTATGCTGATCGTTTTACAGGTGATTCCGAACGAGATTATTTTTATCAAAACGTGTCGGACTATTATCAAATAGGGCAATTTTTCATTGGGTATTTTACCATGAAGAATTAATTGATTATTCTCATAATGGCTTCTTTTGGAGATAAATTCTGCCACAAAAAAAAATACACACATGATTGTTTGTAAAAATGTTACATAAATCACATTCGTTTCTCTTGTGTACCATAGTTTCGTTTAGAAAGTAATTATTTTTCATTTTGAAACATAATTATTGCAATTTAATTTGTATTATGGAAAAATTTCTATATATTTGTCGCATTTATAATCTTCCTATTGTTTAGAATAAGTATGTCAGCCCGTAAGTCGACATAATGTTTGAAAGCAATTTGGACTAAAACTTACCATATCATGAAAAAAGACCTAAAAATCAGAGACTTGACAATGCGCGACGGACAGCAATCGCTCTTCGCTACACGTATGAATCAATCGTGCATCAATCGATTGTTACCATTCTACGAAAATGCCGGATTCTATGCTATCGAAGTTTGGGGTGGCGCTGTTCCCGACTCAGTAATGCGCTATTTGGATGAATCACCTTGGGATCGGTTGCGAAGTGTAAGCAACGTGATGCAAGGCAAGTCGTTACTAACTGCTTTATCACGTGGTCGCAACCTGTTTGGTTATGTTCCATATCCCGGAACTGTCCTTGAAGGGTTCTACAAAGAAGCTATCAAAAATGGCCTTAATGTGATGAGAATTTTCGATGCTCTCAACGACCTTGATAACGTGAAAGAGTCGATAAAGCTCATTAACGATCTTGGTGGCATAGCGGATGGAGCAGTATGCTATACTGTTGACCCAAAAGATGCCACAGAAGAAAAGGTCGGATTTTTCAAGCGACTATTCGGCAAAAGTGCTAAAGGACAAGAGAAGATTTTTACCGACGACTATTTTGTAGAAAAAGCTAAAGGGCTGGAAGCACTCGGTGCTAAAATAATAACTCTCAAGGATATGGCCGGATTGGTAAACCCGGCACGCATAGCCACACTTATACCTCGCTTGAAGGCCGCGGTATCAGTCCCCGTCGATTTCCATACCCACTGCACCCCCGGCTACGGCTTGGCATCATCGGTTATGGCAATGATACATGGTATCGATATTCTTGATACAAACATATGGTATTTTGGAGGCGGTTCAGCAGCTCCGGCTATCGAACTAATATATATCTTTGCTCAAAAGCTCGGCATCGAAGTCGAAGTAAACATGGAGGCCGTCGGAAAAATTCGCAATGAATTAAAGTCGGTGCGTAAAGAACTTGCAGATTTCGATCTTGTCAAGACATTCCCTATTGATTTTGATCCACTCACCGACAAGTTGCCTGCTGAGATAGAAGCTCAATTTGATGCAGCTATAGCAGCCGCCAAGGCAAATAATGAAGAGTGTCTCCTTTCGGCATGCCACGCCATAGAGGAATATTTCGTATTACCCAAACCAAATTTGCTCGTCAAAGATGCGGAAGTTCCCGGAGGCATGTATTCCAACATGGTTGCTCAACTCAAAGCGTTGCAAGCAGAAGAGCTGCTTGACGATGCAATGCGTTTGATTCCAAAGGTACGTCGCGATGCCGGTCTTGTGCCACTTGTGACCCCTACAAGCCAAATCGTAGGCAGTCAAGCTGTAAGTGTGGCACTCGACCGCAAGAAAGGCAAACCTGACTATTCAAACCCTTCAAACCAATTTATTGCACTCATCAAGGGAGAGTATGGCAAAACACCGGTAGCCATTGCGCCGGAATTCAGAGAGCAAATCACCGGTAGCGCTGAAGAACAGCCATATGATGTTGCATCATACAAGCAGCCCGACAATCCCACTTTGTCGGAACTTGGAGATGTAAAATTAGCATCTAACGAAGAGGAATATTTGCTGTTGCAACTACTTCCGACTGTAGCCAATGGATTCCTACGTAAACGCCGCGAAGAAGAATATGCTCAAATAGCGGCCAACACACCCATCGCTGAAACCGAGGTTGCAGAAGCAGAAATTGAGCCAATCACCGGCCCCGCACTTCGCGCTCCGATGGGTGGAAAGGTTATCGAATTGGTTGCTACACCCGGAAAAGCAGTCAAGAAAAACGAGACCCTACTCGTCTACGAAGCTATGAAAATGGAGAATGATATTCTTGCCGAGAATGATTGTGTGGTTAAACGATTTATGGTAAAACCGGGCGACGTAATCGGCACTGATGAAATACTTTGCGAATTTGAATAGACCTTACTGAGGCGGGCTAAAATAAATGGTGTGGGCAAAAATAACCACACCATTTATTTTATATCGATATTTTTGTGTAAATTTGCTCTGCATAAGAAAAAGGATTAAACTATGTCCCACTCTATTGACGATGATATCAGATTGGCCTGTGAGGCTCTTCGCCGTGGCGAATTAATACTCTATCCCACTGACACAGTGTGGGGAATCGGTTGTGACGCTACACGAAGTGACGCCATCAAAAAGATTTTCAAATTAAAACAGCGAGCCGACAATAAAGCATTGATAGTGCTCGTAGGTGATGTCAATACATTAAATCGATATGTTGACGAAATCCCGGAAGTGGCTTTCGACTTAATTGAATTATCGGAAAAGCCAATCACTATTGTCTATGATAGAGGGCGTAACCTTGCTCCGGAACTTTTAGGAGAAGATGGAAGTGTGGGAATACGTGTAACACATGAAAATTTTTCGCAAAGGTTATGTAAAGCTTTTCGCAAGCCAATCGTGTCGACATCTGCCAACATAAGCGGTATGCCTACTCCAATTATTTTCAACCAAATCTCCGACGAAATAAAAGGAGCAATGGGATATATCGTATCGACCCGACAAGAAGAGCAAACACCCCATGCTCCATCGTCGGTTGTCAAACTAAGCAACAACGGAACAATAAAAATACTCCGAAAGTGATAAATACTCGGCGACTTAAATGGATCTATGTAATTGGCGATTTTATAACCGCCAATATTGCCATCTTGATATTTAATATCTGCCGATATTATTTGATGCCCGACATAACGCCATCATTTGTCTCCCTTAGTGGCTATCTTCATTACAACGAAGTGATTCTTGGACAGATATTTCTTCCGATATTAATGTTGTGTGTCTATTATCTATCAGGATATTATAATGTGGTATTTACCAAATCACGGCTTCAAGAACTGCTTACCACAATAACATCCTCTTTTATCGGTACGACCCTCATCTTTTTCATTGTTTTGATCAATGATATGCAGACAGATAGATATTTCAATTATGAGATACTACTATTGCTATATCTTTCACTGTTTTTGCCAACGTATTTAGTAAGATTGAGTATCACACGTGTTACATCCAACAAAATACACTCACGCCAATGGGCATTACCAACGTTGATAGTGGGGACTTCAGAAAAGGCGCAAGCCTACCGCAATAAGCTTGATTCGATGAAGCGAGCTATGGGATATAAAATAGTTGGATATGTAGCGACAAATCCAGGCGAAGAACAACATAAATGTGATCTTCCTGTATATACACTTGATCAACTCCCCGGAATATGCAATCGTAACGGCATAAAAAGCATTATCATCGTACACCAACACCAGACCGAAAATAAAATGTTGGCTCTGCTCAACAAACTATTGCCACTCGACCTACCTATATTTATATCGCCCGACACGTTGCAATTGCTTACCTCTCGAATACGCCAAGGCAATATTGCAGGAGAGCCGCTTATCGACATATCATGTTCATACATGAGTCAAAGCACCATCAATCTTAAGCGTGTCGGCGACATATTGGTTTCAGCAATAACACTAATTATTATCAGTCCAATTATCGCAGCACTTGCTGTTGCAATAAAAATTGATTCAAAAGGACCGGTATTTTATAAACAAACTCGCATCGGATACCACAAACGACCATTCAAGATATTCAAATTGCGATCGATGCATACCAATGCAGAAGAATCCGGACCCGCGTTATCGACCGAATCCGACCCTCGCATAACTCGCATAGGACGTTTTATGCGAAAATATAGACTCGACGAACTGCCTCAATTTTGGAATGTACTGCGTGGAGAAATGTCGCTGGTTGGGCCTCGACCCGAGCGCGAATATTACATCCAACAAATTATCAAACGTGCGCCCTACTACACTCTGCTACATCGAGTTCGCCCGGGTATCACCTCATGGGGAATGGTAAAATATGGTTACGCATCGACTATTGATGAAATGATTGAGCGTCTTCATTACGACCTCATCTATATAGAAAACATTTCAATCCTTGTAGATATAAAAATCATCATTTACACAATTCATACCGTATTCACCGGTAAAGGAATATAAACAATTATGATCAATCCATTTCAAAATATAAACAAATACACCAACGATCTTTTTATGTCGTTGCTCATATGGCGTGAACGACATATTTCGGAAAAGAATTTTGTGTTGATTCTTGCTTTTCTTGTAGGCATATTTGGTGGTTTTGCAGCACTATTATTAAAGACACTCATACACTCCATTTCAGGATTACTGACAGCCCATCTATCAGATAGCACAGGCAACGTACTCTACTTTATATACCCAATCATTGGCATCGTCATTGCTTTGCTATTTGTAAAATATGTGGTAAAGGACAATATATCTCATGGTGTGACGAGAGTGTTGTATGCCATCTCACAAAATAAAAGCCGATTGAAGCGCCATAATATGTATTCCTCAATCTTTGCAAGTTCAATAACCATTGGATTCGGCGGGTCGGTAGGAGCAGAAGGACCTATCGTGTATACCGGTGCCGCAATAGGCTCTAATCTCGGGCAACTATTCCGAATGTCGCCACGAATACTTATGATAATGGTAGGTTGCGGTGCTGCAGCCGGTATTGCCGGAATATTCAAAGCACCCATCGCCGGAATACTTTTTACCATCGAAGTGCTCATGCTCGACTTCACGACCGTGTCGATTATGCCATTACTCATAGCATCGATCACCAGCGCGACAATGGCATACATATTTACGGGTCTCAATGTGGAGTTCTTCTTCGTACAAAGCGAACCATTTGTCACCGAAAAAATTCCGTACGTAATACTGCTGGGGGTATTCTGCGGTTTTGTCTCTCTCTATTTTACCCGCGTCATGAACATGATGGAGAAACTATTCCGCCGTCTCGGCTCTACGATCAATAAGCTCATCGTAGGTGGGGCGATTCTCGCTACGCTTATTTATTTCTTTCCGGCATTGTATGGTGAAGGCTATTCCGCAATTATAGATCTTCTTGGAGGCGATCCCGGATCGATTGTAAACGGCAGTATCTTCTATCCCGACCGCGAACAAGTGTGGTTCATCCTTGTATATATAGGAGCAATCATTCTCACCAAAGTATTTGCTACATCTGCCACTAATGGCTCCGGAGGTGTCGGCGGAACATTTGCGCCGTCATTGTTCGTCGGATGTATGGCAGGTTTCTTTTTTGCATACCTGCTCAACAATAACGGCATATTCGAAGCCTCACTCTCTACCAAAAATTTTGCACTCATGGGGATGGCCGGTGTGATGGCCGGTGTGATGCACGCTCCAATGATGGCAATCTTCCTCACGGCAGAACTAACCGGGGGCTACGATCTATTTCTTCCGTTGCTAATTGTATCGACCATTTCATACGGAACAATAAAACTATTCGAGCCATATAGCATCTACTCTATGCGTTTAGCTCGACGAGGAGAACTTCTCACCCACCATAAAGACAAGGCCGTTCTTACACTCTTGAAAATCGATAGTGTGATAGAAACCGACTTCAAGACCGTGCGTCCGGAGATGAATCTTAAAGAGATGGTCGATGTTATTTCTCAGTCAAATCGCAATTTATTTCCGGTAGTCAATGACGACAATATCCTTCTTGGAGTAGTATTGCTTGACGACATTAGAAACATCATGTTCCGACCGGAACTTTATAAACGAATGCACGTTAATAAGTTCATGAGTGTACCGCCCGCTAAAATTGAAGTTGGAGAATCCATGGAAAACGTCATGAAGCTGTTCGACAAAACCGGAGCATGGAATCTTCCGGTTGTAGAAAAAGGTCGCTACATTGGATTTGTATCTAAGTCTAAGATATTCAATTCCTATAGGCGTGTTCTCCGCCATTACTCCGACGATTAAACAAAATCGTTCTACCGACCTAAATATTGAGGCTGTAAATCATTAGATGGCCTTTCTATTGTCCGCTGTACCCTAAAATGGTAACCATCCAAAGCAATATTGTTTGGTAAAAAAATGCGAACGGCGGTCGATTTGACCGCCGTTAGAGCCTCGAGTGGGGCTCGAACCCACGAACCTTTTCGTTACGAATGAAATGCTCTACCAACTGAGCTATCGAGGCTGATTTACGAGTGCAAAGATACTAAAAATTTATCGTTTGCTTGCTATATGTCAACTTAATTTTTGCTTTATCAAACAATAATTTTACCATTGCCGGACTATCCACATAAGGATATATATCCGTAACATATTGTGTGCCCGATGAGTAGTAGCTGCTTCCTGTAGTTTCGGTAGCAATATTCACGGGAGTCAAGGTGAACATCACATCGTCATCAGTAATATCTTTGTCGAGCATACTAATCAAATAGTCACGCAGACCTGTAAAGGTATATTTTCCGGTCGAGCTATTGTAGGCCGCATAAAAAGATGTTTTATTGTCCGTAATATCATTGTCGGCAAAAAATTCATCCTTCTTGCTACTTTGAACCATCAGCAAATATGGTGGTGGATTTATACCATACTCATTTGTCACCTTTTCAACCGGCAACTCAAACGACAAGGTATTAATAACTGATATTACCCCTTTATTGGCCTTATATGATGCCACAATATCGCGCGTAGGAAATTCGATTTCGACATCCATACCGGCCGGAGCCAAGATAATCGGTTCGCCATTGTCGACCCTTGCTTGAACTTCCGGGCTAATGACCATATCAATATTGTTGTTGGTCACAATTTCCGGGGTAACTGCAAAATAAACTCCCGTCTTATTATATATTGTGTCATTTTCCTCATCGTGCTGACGATAATATATACGCATATCCGTACTCTTGAAATGCATCACACGTCCCGAGCCATAGGAATTTGTGATATACAAACCGGGAAACCATTGAGCAAAAGCCGATGGAGTGCTGAACGTCTCCGGATTGGACTTATAACGATTGAAGAATTTTTTACCTAACGACACCGGCAAGTCTACTTCAACCGAGCGATAAGTAAGATCGGCAATCGAATCTGACATTCCAAGAGCTGTTGCTGTGTATATAGCATCCCCTAACTCCGATTGGGGTGAATAATATTCGGTAGGCGAGAAATCACTATATATTGGAGAAGGTAGTTGCTTATCTAATTGATAGACCTTAACCCCCATAGGAGCTATAGAATCACCGGTATAACCACCGAGAGCTATTCGCATCACAAGCTTTATTGAGTCAATGTCATCAACTGTCACTCCTGTAGTGTCTAAATCAATGGTCGGCATAAATTGCGTAACAACGTCGGAACGCAATGTACCATATCCTTTAGCATTTATAAGCCCCAGCAATTGGGTAGTGGTGCGCGACTGCACTTTCTGCGACAATACAGAGTGACCGGAAACGGTAAATGTAGAGTCAACAACAATCGCGATTTCATCTTGAATAAGCGACTCTCCAATTGAGCTACTCTCCTCACATGCCACAAGCGATGTAGCTAAAAGAGCGCCAGCAATTAAGTTTAGAAACTTCATAATTCGGTTAGCAACTGACTATCAGTCGTTAAAGCGATTGATAAAATTCATTATATGCTTCAACATAATTTTCCTCTCCGGGGAATGGAAGGAAAGGCTTGCCTGAAGCTTTGGCATATTCTATTAACTCGGGATCAATAACAGCAGATGATTGCACTACACCATCGGAATAATCAATCGCAAATTGACATAACTTCTTGTAGTCAACTGCCTCACCTAACAATCCCTTCAAATCCTCATCAGAGAAACCATCCATTTTAAGTTTTTCGACGAAACGTTCGTCTAATGTCCCCTCGAATGTATCATCAAACAATGCAAATACTACTTTTGCAGAGCGGAACGACGGATCCTCATTATATACTCGCTTAAGATACAATGGTGAAAGAGCAGAAATCCATCCGGAACAATGAACTATCGTTGGCTCCCAACGAAGTTTCTTTACAGTTTCAATAACCCCTCGCACATAGAATATACTACGCTCGTCGTTGTCTTGCGGAGACAACCGAGTTTCCAAATCTTTTGCCGTATGACGCTGGAAGAAATCTTCATTGTCAATGAAGTAGACCTGAATACGCGATGGTTGCAATGTTGCAACCTTGATGATTAGAGGATGGTCGGTATCATCAATAATAATGTTCATACCCGAAAGGCGTATTACTTCGTGCAACTGATTGCGACGTTCGTTAATACAACCATAGCGAGGCATGAATGTACGTACTTCATTTCCTTTTTCTTGAATACCTTGCGGGAGCATCTGTCCGAGCTCGGCCATTGGCGTTTTTGGTAAATAAGGAGTAATTTCTTGAGAGATGTAAAGGATCTTGTTTGTATCCATTAAGTTTCAATGATTATCTATTAATAGAATTGTCTGCAAAGGTAGTAATTTTTTTTCAAATATGCCACTATAGGGTAGCTTGAATCGCGCTTTTTATCTACTTATAACAAAAGAGCCTGAGCAGTTTAACATTCATATACCATCAAAGATGTTGTCAACTGTTAAATTTCATAGTATATATTTTTAAGATAAGTGTTTTATCGTAACTTTGCAGACTAATTAATAAAAATCAAAGTATGCGACGTTTTTTTCTTGCAACATTCTGCATAGCTATTGCATCTATAGCAGCATTTGCCCAAATACTAACACCGATTAAGTGGTCATCCTCTATGGATATGACATCCGAGGATGAAGGAGTAGTAAAATTCACAGCCAACATTGAAGATGGGTGGCACCTATATGGACTTGACTTACCCTCTGGAGGACCGGTATCTACGACATTCGACTTTTCAACTCTTGAAGGCGTAGAACTCGTTGGTGACATTACTCCATCTGAGGCTCCTATTGAAAAGACCGACATGATATTCCACTTAAAATTAAATTGGTGGGAAAACGATGTCACATTCTCACAGAGATTCAAAGTAACTAACAAAAATGGCATCAAAATTGATGGACAGATAAAATTTATGGGATGCAATGACAAAACTTGTCTTCCGCCCCAGAAAGAATCGTTCTCATTCGGGAATGGAGGCACAGCATCCACAACAACATCAGAAGATGTGGCAGATGTGGCACCCAAGGCAAATGTTTCAGGCCAATCGACCGACAGCAATAATTGGTGGTCGCCGGTAAAAGTACCAGCGAGTGGAGATGATCCACAATCCACAGCCGATGCACCTTGGTGGTACATATTCTTATTCGGATTTCTTGGTGGCTTGGTAGCATTACTCACGCCTTGTGTATGGCCAATGATACCACTCACAGTCAGCTTCTTCTTAAAGAAAAACACATCGCGCTCACGTAGTATTACAGATGCCATAATATATGGTCTTGCCATAGTGGTGATATACCTCATTCTCGGCCTTGCCATAACTTTGATTTTTGGAGCCAGCAAGCTCAATGATTTATCTACCAACGCAATATTCAACCTGATATTCTTTGCATTGTTAGTGGTCTTTGCAATATCGTTTTTCGGTGCATTTGACATCCGTCTACCGGCATCGTGGTCGACAAAGATGGACAATAAGGCAGAGCGTACAACCGGGTTGCTTAGCATATTTTTCATGGCGTTTACATTAGCGCTCGTATCGTTCTCATGCACCGGTCCGATTATCGGGACACTGCTTGTCGAAGCTGCTTCTATCGGAAATATCACAGGTCCGGCTGTCGGGATGTGCGGTTTTGCTCTTGGCTTAGCTATACCGTTTGCCATATTTGCCACATTCCCCTCTATGCTGAAAGAAATGCCTCGTTCAGGAGGTTGGCTCAACTCTGTAAAAGTAGTACTCGGCTTCCTCGAATTGGCTCTTTCTCTCAAATTCCTCTCTGTTGCCGATCTCGCATATGGCTGGGGAATCCTTGATCGTGAAGTATTCGTATCACTTTGGATTGTAATATTTACCCTACTCGGATTGTATCTTCTCGGCAAAATCCGATTCCCGCACGATGACGAACTCGAAAGCGTATCAGTTCCGCGATTCTTCATGGCTTTAGTATCATTGAGTTTCGCCATCTATCTGCTTCCCGGTCTTTGGGGTGCACCACTCAAAGCCGGAAGTGCATTTATTCCACCTTTGAAAACTCAAGATTTCAATTTGTATGAAGATGGTGCATTTAAAGAGTATACCGATTATGAAGCAGGCATGAAATATGCGACTGAGCATAATATGCCGGTTCTCATCGACTTTTCCGGTCATGGATGCGTCAACTGTCGCAAGATGGAAGGTGCTGTATTTGATACCGATAAAATTTCATCTTTGATTGAAGACAATTTTGTATTCATCAAACTCATGGTCGACGAGAAACAGAGCTTATCCAATCCGTACAAAGTAATGGAAAACGGCAAGCAAGTCACAATCGAAACCATAGGTGAAAAATGGAGCTATTTGCAACGCCACAAATTCGGAGCCAATAGCCAACCATATTATATTGTGCTCGACACCGATGGCCAACCAATGACCTCTGCCTACTATTATGACGAGGATGTTGACAAGTTTGCTGATTGGCTTAATAGCGGTATTGAAAATTTCTCAAAATAACGACAGCAATGGCACACACACGCGAAGAGAAAATTGAAGCCCTCGGCAAAGTCATCGACACCCTCGACATACTGCGAGTAGAATGTCCATGGGATCGCAAGCAAACCAATGAAAGCCTGCGTCCTAACACCATAGAAGAAGTCTATGAGCTATGCGATGCTCTCATCAACGATGACAATGCCAATATCCGAAAGGAACTTGGCGACGTGCTTCTTCATATCCTATTCTATTCTAAGATAGGCGAGGAAAAAGGTGCTTTTGATATAGCCGACGTTGCAGATGCTCTTAATGCTAAACTCATATTCCGTCACCCTCACGTATTCGGAAGCGCTCAAGTCAACAATTCTCATGAAGTAGAGCAAAATTGGGAACAAATAAAACTCAAAGAGAACGGTGGCAACAAAACTGTTCTTGCCGGAGTCCCCAAAGCTTTACCGGCCATGATAAAGGCCGACCGCATCCAAGAGAAAGCTTCGAATGTAGGTTTTGATTGGGACGACCGCCGACAAGTGTGGGATAAGGTAAAAGAAGAAATTACAGAAGTCGGAGCCGAAATTGAATCAATGGATCACCAACATCTCGAAGAGGAGTTTGGAGACTTATTCTTTGCACTCATCAATGCAGCGCGTCTATACAAAGTTAATCCGGAAAATGCATTGGAAAAGACCAACTCAAAATTCATACGTCGCTTTAATCATGTCGAAGCTCGCGCAACGGAAATGGGGCGCAATCTGAAAGACATAACTCTCGCCGAAATGGACGAGTTGTGGGATGAAGCAAAGCGTATGGAACGTGAATAATTAAGTTGTTTGAGACGTGAAACTCTGCATTACCGAGAAACCAAGTGTTGCCAAAGATATTGCGGCAATATTAGGAGCTACCGTAAAACGTGATGGTTATTACGAAGGAGGTGATTACAAAATCACTTGGACCTTCGGACATCTTTGTACCCTCAAAGAGCCGGCCGACTACACCGATTTATGGAAAAGATGGTCATTAGGCTCCTTACCAATGATTCCGGCAAAATTCGGCATCAAACTAATCGAGCAAGACAGCATCAAGCGTCAGTTCAACGTTATTAAATCTCTTATTTCTGAAGCATCAGAAGTGATTAACTGCGGTGATGCCGGACAAGAGGGAGAGCTGATTCAACGATGGGTAATGCAAAAAGCAGAATGCAACTGTCCGGTAAGCCGACTTTGGATTTCATCTTTGACCGACGAATCTATAAAAGAAGGGTTTCAACAACTCAAACCTCAACAAAATTTCGATAATCTTTATTATGCCGGATTATCACGAGCTATAGGTGATTGGATTCTTGGCATGAACGCCACTCGTTTATACTCACTCAAATATTCTTCGCCCGGAAACGTTCTATCTATTGGTCGCGTACAAACCCCGACCTTGGCCTTGATAGTGCAACGTCACTTTGAGATAAAGAACTTCACACACGAAGATTTTTGGGAACTAAAAACGACATACAGAGGTGCAACTTTCAATGCCACTTCGGGACGATTCAAATCGGAAGCAGAAGCCCAAGAGGCTTTGAGTAAAATAACCAACTCTCCAATGGTGATACGAGATGTCACCGAGAAGAAAGGCAAAGAAGCACCTCCTCGTCTATTTGACTTGACATCACTCCAAGTTGAATGCAATAAAAAATGGGGATGGACTGCCGATGACACATTGCGCCTTATTCAGTCGCTTTACGAAAAAAAAGTGACCACATATCCCCGTGTAGACACCACTTATCTTAGCGACGACATTTATCCTAAGATTCCAACCATCTTGCAACAGATGACACCATACGCCGATCTGACTGCATCTATTCTCGCCACGAAGATACCAAAGAGCAAAAAGGTGTTCGACAACTCTAAAGTTACAGATCACCATGCCATCATTCCAACAGGGCAAGCTCCGACATCTCTTGTTGGAGATGAGCGTAAAATGTATCATTTGATAGCGATGCGTTTTATTGCAGCATTCTATCCGGACTGCGTGTTTATGCAGACCACCGTGCTTGGCGACGTAACCGATGTTGGGTTCAAAGCTACCGGAAAGGTCATTCTCGAACCGGGTTGGCGCAGTATATACACTTCAACCAATCAGCAGTCATCAACCGACAACTCCGAGGAGCAAGAACAGCAAGAAGATGGTATTCTTCCAAAATTTGACATAGGAGAAAGTGGACCGCACCAACCATCTCTACTCAAAAAGCAGACACAGCCTCCCAAATACTACACTGAAGGCACATTGCTTCGCGCTATGGAATCGGCAGGAAAAACTGTCGATGATGAAACGTTGCGTGAAGCGATGAAAGAAAATGGCATCGGACGACCATCAACTCGTGCGGCTATAATTGAGACACTTTTTAAGCGTCGCTACATATATCGTGAACGAAAAAATATAATGGCATCACAAGCCGGTATCGACTTGATTGCGACTATCAATGAAGAGCTATTAAAGAGTGCCAAACTCACAGGTCTTTGGGAAAATAAACTTAGGCGAATTGAGCGAGGCGACTATTCGGCAAGCGAATTTATCAGCGAACTCAAGACACTAATTCAAGAGATTGTGCTCAATGTATTGAGCGATAACTCATCGCGACGCATTCTCATTGAGCAACAAGAAGAAAAGTCAGCAAAAAAAGAGAAAAAGAAAGCCGCGAAAGATAGCGGCGACAAACCAACGCGGACACGAAAGCCCTCACCTAAAATAGAATCTGTCGATGCTATTGCTTGTCCTAAATGCGGAACAGGACATTTAATCAAAGGACGCACGGCTTATGGATGCTCAAATTTCAGAACCGGATGCGACCTTCGTTTACCTTTCGAGCAATATCCCGATTCGCTTACCCCCGAACAACTATACAAGCGAATAGCTTCTCTCAAAAAATAACGGCATCCATCTCATTTTGTAATATTCATAATCAATATGGCAAAAAAAGAAGAAATATTTCCATTGGTTGATGAAGCCGGAAATGTCGTGGGTAGTGCAACCCGTAGCGAATGTCACTCCGGCTCAATGTTGCTTCATCCGGTAGTTCATCTTCATATATTTAGAGTCGGAGGATATATTTTTCTACAAAGACGAGCAAAAAACAAAGATATACAACCGGGCAAATGGGATACCGCAGTTGGAGGCCATGTCGATTTTGGCGAGAACATCGGCGAAGCTCTTCATCGCGAGGCTCGTGAAGAATTAAACATCGAGTTTACAGATGCACAAACCCTACTTACCTACCCTTTCCGCTCTAATATCGAATATGAATTAGTAAATTCTTTCTATATTATTGCCGACAGTTCATTCAAACCCGTTCTTGATCCTATTGAGATAGAAGAAGGGCGTTTTTGGCATATCTCTGAAATAGACTCAGCCATTGGAGCAAATATACTTACGACTAATTTTGAGCAAGAATATCAACGCATCCGACATCTTATTCCATGACACATACATTGCAATATATCATCATTTCGGCAATCATTGCTTTCGCCATTGGGTGGGTCATCAAACGATTCATAAAGAGATTTGGCAAATCTGCATCTGCCTGTGATGGTTGCGACCTTGCCGATACATGTCTCAAAAAATCACAAAAAACGATATGCCATCGCCAGAAAGATGGCTCATGCGGTTGCAACTAATCAGGCATAATAATCCAACATCAATTTCTTAACATCAATAGGACTCAATTTCGGTATAGTAGGAGTTAAACTGCAATATTCTTACCATTATATTGCTAATTTCGTCGTTTTTCTGTCACATTAAGTTTATTTGTTGGATATTCAAGGCTTATAATCCAATCATTTCCTCATTTTAGCTTTGTCTATTTGACAATTATTTGTAATTTTGCCTTGTTGAATTAACTATAAAAAATAATACCACGGGACACGACAACGAAGTATCCTAAACATTGTACAATTTTTTCTAAAACAATAAATTTTATTACCAAATCATGGCAGAAAAGAAAGAAAAATTGTTCGACCAATTTCCTGCTATTTCCACCGAAGAGTGGAAAGCTAAGGTAGATGCCGATCTCAAAGGCGTTCCTTTTGAAAAAAAATTGGTGTGGCGAACAAATGAAGGTTTCAACGTTCAACCCATGTATAGGGCTGAGGATATCGCAGACCTAAAAACTACAGATTCGCTTCCCGGCGAATATCCTTTCGTACGCGGAACTCGTACAGACAATGAATGGCTTACTCGCCAAGAAATCATTGCCGACAATGCAGAAGAAGCCAACAAAAAGGCTTTGGATGTACTCACCAAAGGCGTAAATTCTCTCGGATTCAAAGTTAAAGAAGCATCTGATGTTGCTATTCTTCTCAAGGGAATTGACCTTAAAGCTGTAGAAATCAACATTAATTGTTGTCCTAAAAAGGCCGCAGATGTAGCTGTAGCTCTTGTTGACGCAGTAAAAGCTGCCGGTGCAACAGAATCATTCCAAGGTTCAATCGATTTCAACCCATTCCGCAAAGCATTGAAGCATGGAGCTGAACTTCCTGCCAACCTTACTCAATGGGCGATTGATCTTTTAGCGGCCGTTAAAGAAGTGGCCGGTTTGCGCGTACTCGCTGTTGACACCATCATGCTCAACAATGCAGGCTCATACATCGCTCAGGAATTGGGTTATGCTCTCGCATGGGGTGCAGAATGGCTTATACTTCTCACCGACAAGGGTATAGCTGTTGACGAAGTTGCAAAGCGCATCAAGTTCAACATGGGTATTTCTTCCAACTACTTCATGGAACTTGCAAAATTCCGTGCAGCACGTATGCTTTGGGCTCAAA